>JACAEL010000092.1 GCA_013388835.1 Candidatus Thorarchaeota archaeon
GAATCTTGTATGGCACAGCTACTAAGAACATCTCTGCTGGACCGAATATGCCGAATGACTCGGACCCAGTGACAAGTGCAAGCAAGACTGCAAGCACTGCCAGAATCCAAGGTATGCTCACAAGTCGCCTCGTGACTCGTTCGTCAGCATCGATTCGTTCGCAAGACTCCACCGATACATGCGTCATACCGTTTCGTTGGAACTCGTATGTGGGCTCTGTCTTGCCGGTGAGTTCAAATCCGCTTTCTGTACCTGCACGGTTCTTGTGTGTGTCACTGTTCGGGAATTCGGGAAACTTGCATGCTATCCGCACATAGTATGGAGTTAGATCCACTCTTTTCCTTTTCCTAGAGAACTTGTCACCGTCAAGCGACTATTCTCCAGTATGTAATTCCTCTCTCCAGAGCTTAAAAAGCCAAGACATATGTGGGAGTCACCAGCTGGCTCCAAACGGGCTCTGATAGTCCTTAATCACTGAAGCACTGGCAGACGCACCGCTACAGGCAGGGCAACATCACAGTCCATGGTGATGGAACTTGAGCGTCCTTGGGAGTTCCCTAGGAAACCAAACAGTTGAGGTGATACTGGACAACGATTCTTGGATGCCATAGAACGAAGTAACTGGAAATTGTAATCGGCTACTCATCGCTGTCGTCCTCTGAACAAGGAGATGGCGATGGCTCAGGAGTACGGGTGGCGGGGATGGCTCTGGTACTTGCCCTGTCTGTGCACTGTTGAGCACCCTCCTCTCTTTCTGTTCACCTTCAATATGCATAACCAGTGACTGCAGTGGTGCAGTGGAAGTGCTGTCTAGCCGTACCTTCTGCCCGGCAGTAGTTTCAGCGTATCAGGATTCTCCGACCAAGCAAGATACCCAGTGTTTCTAGGTTGAGAAGCATACTTAGTGGGAATGGGAACGCCTGCATGGTCAACGAACTCGGCAGCCCTACTTCGCTTGCTGAGCCGCACAATCACACTCAGGCCAACTCCGAGAACAGTCAGACAGGCAGACGGTACGAAGATGTGAACCTGGGGGACCCGCTTGGTCATGTCCACGCGAAAGGACACGCTTTCATTGGTCGGGTTTCGGAAGATGATGGAGTACATCCCTAGACTTGGGACGGGAATGACCCCTTCGTAACTCGTCACATTCTCCAGTGCATAGACTGTACTCGCACAGCTTGGGTCAGCAGCAGCTGCCTAGAAGTTGGACGGCCCTGGACATCGCTGTGTGGTGCATACATACCTCCGTGCGGAGACGGAGAGCTCGAGGTCAGCTCGACACCTCATGAGACCTCTTCTCGAGGAGTGACCCCAGTGCCGTCTCCTGCTGGGAGCGACAAGGCTCCTGTGTCAAACTCAGTCCAACTAGAAATGAACGGTTGCCTGCACGAGGGGATTCCATTGAGTTGCTCCAGTCGAACATGTATACCGAGACATGAACAGCTTTGTGCCACAATGCGAAGTGTTTTTGTCGTATGTATGCCACACCAGTGATGAGAGATGAATAGACCTACTGAGGGGGTTATACATCTAAGTGAAGAAAGGAACCAAGCATCAAAAGACGACTCTCAAGGAGAGAGTCAGGAAGCTGTTTGAAGACAATCCGCTCTGTCTGGTTGCATTCGACGAGCTTGAGAACGACATTGAAGTCCAGACCATTCTTGAGGACACGAACCGAATGGCGATAGACCGACTCGGATACTCGGACCACGGTCACATCCACTCACTGATAGTCACCAAGAGTGGTGGCGAGTTGTTCAATGCATTGAGGGGAACTGTTGAGCCCACCATAGTTCAGGAGGGGACCGGGGACCTTCAGGATGCCCAGTTGGTCGTGCTACTTGCGTGCTATCTCCATGACGTAGGGATGAGCGTGCATCGTGAGGAACACAATGACTTTTCCGTAGTGCTTGCCATGCCGATAATTGAGCGAGTCCTTGCGAAGGTGTATCCTGCCAACCGACGAAAACAGGTACACATCAGGGGACATGTCCTTCATGCGATAGTGAGCCACGACAAGCTGGTGAAGCCAAGCACTATGGAGGCGGGTCTGGTTGGGATAGCGGACGCGGTCGACATGACTGCAGGACGCGCCAGAATCCCATTCGAGGCGGGAAGTGTCAACATACACTCTGCGTCCGCAATGGCGATACGAGAGGTCAGGATTGGCAAGGGGAAGGACAAGGCGGTCAGAATAGAGGTTGAGATGAGCAATGCGTCAGGTATATTTCAGATACAGGAACTCCTGGAGAAGAAGATTCGTAACGCCCCGAAGCTCATCGACCACATCGAGCTCTATGCCATAATGTCAGGGCAGGAGGACAGGATCCTGTCGGAGCAGCTCAGAGTACTCTGAGGGAGTATCGAACCTGATAGTGCTCAGTATCGAAAACGCTCAAAAGTCGGAAGGTATATGTGCAGGAGCAGACAGACCCGGATTGGCCAATGTCCCCAACAGGCATTTGCTAGCGGCTGAGAGGACAGAGTCGTGAAGCTGGACGAGACTGATCAGAGAATCATCGAGATGCTACAGGAGGACGGCAGAAGGTCTCTTTCTGAGATTGCCACTGCTGTAGACAAGACCGAGGTCACGATACGGAGACGACTGAAGCGGCTGATTGACGAGGGGATCATCAAGAAGTTCACAGTGGTCCTAGACCCTACGAAGATTGGCAGACATGTCTGTGCAATGATTCGGGTCAAGACGCTGATGAAGCAGGCCAGCATTATAGCAGAGCGCGTCAAGGCATACAAAGAGGTGGATGAGGCATACTTTTTGGACGGCGCATGTGGCATAATGCTGAAGGTGACCATGGACGACCTGAGCCAGCTGCGCAGCTTTCTCGAGAAGAGTCTTGGAAAGATACCGGGTGTGGGAGAAGTCGAGACCTGCATAGTACTTGAGACCGTGAAGTCGGCGTTCTAGCAGGGGAGCCAGAGATGCAGTATACACTCCACCTGTCAGAGCAACACTTGAAGAGCCTACATGCCTATGCTGAACGCTGCAGACCCTACGAGGCCCCTGCGTTGCTCTTCGGCAGAGCAGAACAGGGGGAGCTCTTCGTGACAAGGGTGGAGCTGATGAAGAACACGCTTGAGTCGACAGCTGCATTTGAGATAGACCCTGAAGAGGAGTACAGGCTCCTAGTCGAGGCGGAACAGAGAGGAGAGGAGATGCTTGCCATATTCCACTCGCATCCGGCGCCGCCCAGACCGTCATCCAGCGACCTTGCCAACATGAGACTGAACCCGGTGGTCTGGCTCATAGCCTCAAGACAGCAAGACCACTGGGAGTCGAGACCGTTCATTCTTGACGGTGGAAAGGCTGTAGAGGTCCGGATGTCGATTGAGGAGCCAGATACTTACTGAGTGACTTGATGGTTCCCGACGTCTTGCGTGGGTCGAATGAAACCTCCGTCTGGTCCACCATCCGGATCACCGATGCAGCAGTGAGGAGGTCGGGCAACACAGAGGATGAACACTGTAGTATCCCGAGTCCCGAGTCAGGGTCATACGAGTCCAGATAGAAGTGGGAGTCTGCCACACAGACCTCTCCGAAGAGCGTCAGCAGGCTCTTGCGGATGGCTGCGCTCAGTTGCTTCTCACTTACAGCGGGACCGGCATGATGCAGTTGGAACAGGACGTGCCGTCGCCGATACGGTTTCGTGAGCATCACGCCTCCATTATCTCCACACCCGGATAGACGACCTTCTGTGAGCGTCGCATCCTTGCCCTAGCCACCACTTTTCCAGACACCTCCCTCACCGCATGCTTGAGGTACGACTCGTCAAGGCCCAGCAGGCGACCTGCATATACCATTGCTGACGGAGAGCGCATCTCCAGAGGTGTTGTCGCATAGCTGGACAGCACGACCTGCATGTCCGATGCGACCGCGGTCCTAACAGACTCTCGAAGGGTCTTGATTGTTCTGGAGCGCTCCAGACCGGATTGAGAGATCAACGGCGACAGTGACACTTCAAGCACTGTGCCGGAGCTTGCAGCATGACGGGCGACGGTCTTGCAGAGTGTACAGTCTGGCTCAGTACCAGTGACGGATATCATGTCCACTCTGGAGTCGGGAGAGGCCCATACAACCGGACTCGCGCTGCAAAGGGGCATCGAGATGATTGTGTACTTGCTACAATGACGCGCCACCTGATCCTTGATTGCGCGCGCGCTCTTTCCATTGAGGCTCCTTCGGGAATAGACAGTCACACCGTTGACCTCCGCCTCATCTTGGCAAGAGATACCCGGCATGGCCAGACCACAGAGTCCCAGCGCTCTAGCCATGTCTATGTACTTGGTCAGGTCCTCGGTGTGGGCCGGCATTATGCACAGGTCTATCGACAACAGGTCAGACCTCCAGAGACTCGATTGTAGCACTTAGCAGACCACGAACGCTCTCAGGAGTACAGCGGGGGTAGTCGCGAAGATGTACCTGTATGCTGATAAGGTCTGGCCCGACAGCCAGTCGGACTCGCCCCAGATAGGCATCCTGTTTCTCCACCCGGATGTAGAGTGTGCAGTTCTCGTCCAACCTCTGCTCAAGCGTACTCATCAGAGTCTGCCGGTCCGATGGCTCCAGCCTTCCAAGTATCGAGGTGAGGACATGATGGCAGTCCTTCTTACCTCGTAGGTCTGCAGAGAGCACCATTATGGGGCTCTGGTTGTGTCCCTCGGTGGGTGTGACCTTGAGGTCGACCCTCTCGCGGACTGCTTCGGGATACAGAGAGAGGACCGCAGTCTGAACACGACTCAGCACCTCAGTCCCTCTAGAGTATGCACGAGTGGTTATTCTCTCCACGAAGGGCATGGTCATTTCCCTTCGTTACGCACCTTTACTCACTTGCCCAAGTTGTCCTTCGCACGAAGAGACGGACGTATCTTCTCAGCGCCCTTGCCCTTGTTTCGAAGGCCTCTACTACGCTTCCCTGCAGATGTCAGACCGCGGTGAACACGTCCCTTCTGGGACGGGTCACACACCCAGTTGATCTCAGGGTCGTTGTATATCACAGGGTGACTTGGGTCAACTAGGATCACTTCATAGAAGAGCCACTTGTGGTCGTCCCCCACCCAGTATGAGTTGAGTACTCGCAGATTCGGGAACTTCCTTGCAACACGTTCTTCCGCTATCCACTGCCTCGACTTCATGGGCGTGTACCTGGTCACACCAAGGCTTCTGGGCTTCCGGCCTGCTCTTGGTCGTGGCTTCTCACGAGGACCACGACCCACTCGTGCTCTCACAACAACATAGCCCTGCTTGGCTTTGTAGCCCAGCGAACGAGCTCTTCCGAGTCGAGTGGGGCCCTCGAGGCGGACTATGCTCTCTTGCTTTCTCCATACGATTAGCCGGCTCTTGACGAGGTCCGTGCGCTTCTTCTGCTCAGCCAGCCATTCCTGGTCCATTCGTTCATATGCTGACATGAAAGTCTACGTCCTTTGTTGTCATCAGATTCACTTTGCTTGTGGTTCAGCCCTAGTAGGCCACATCCCTGCGGACGCATCCGCCAACACAAAGGAACAGATAGTGTCAACGTGTGGCTGACACTGTGCTCGGACCGCTCCTGCAGTCCTTAAAGATGTAGCGATTGTTCCATCTCCGCTTCAGACCTCGTTGAGTTGTGACAGGTTCGCCCACGCCCACGCGAGGAGCGCCCTGTTTTCCACTCTCCACGTTGATTGTTGGATGGAGTTGGACGCAAGAACCTGTCCTCACCGGGAGGACGCTCCGTGGTGAGTCTCCTCCCAGAGGTCAGTCGAGTGTCGTCAGGACAATCTCAAGACGAGCACGTATGCGTCCGGTCACAGGAGTCCTGTCGCTCCTGGGAGAGAGCACTGGGGTCACTCCTCGACGTCTGATGACGCGTCGAGCCAACCTCAGGCGCTCCGTCTTTGCAGGGAGGTATGTGGGCACCACTCAGCGATGCCCAAGGCGGCCCAACTCGTGGGCAGCTACTACAGACCGCTTGAGTTCTACTTCTTGCCGAGTTCACCGACAACCTTCTCTGCAGCAAGGTCGCCTACTTTCTCTTGAGCCTCTTGTGTTGAGGAGGCAACGTGGGGTGTCGCAATCACCTTCGGGTGCTTGACGAGCTTCCAGTCGACCGGAGGCTCTGACTCGAAGACATCAAGTCCAGCACCCGCAATTTGGCCCTCGTCGAGCGCCTTTAGGAGCGCGGCCTCATCTATGACTCCACCTCGTGAAGTGTTGACCACAAAGGCAGTCTTCTTCATCTTGGCCAACTCCTTTGCACCAATCATCCCCTTCGTCTCTGGCAGGAGTGGCACATGCACAGTGATGAAGTCGGACTCTGTCAGTATCTCTTCAAGAGTAGACTTCTTGAGCCCCAGTTCGCTGCACTTCATTGTCACGTCAGTGCGATGTGCCAACACGAGAACGTTCATACCGAATGCCTTTGCTCTTCGAGCAACCTCTGTCCCAATCCGTCCGAGGCCGACTATTCCCACGGTCTTGTTCCACAGTTCCATGCCAGTGAGCTTCTTCTTTTCCCAACGCTCACTCTTCATGGAACTGTCCGCTTGAGTCAGACTACGAGCGAGACCTAGGAACATTGCAAAGACGAGCTCAGCCACAGAGATTGAGGGGGCCTCTGGTGTGTTCATGACCTTGATTCCTTTTGCCTTGGCGGCCTCGGCATCAACGTTGTCAAGACCAACGCCAGCTCGTACAATGAGCTTCAGCTTGTCTGCTGCATCGATGACCTCCTTGGTCACCTTTGTTGCGCTTCGCACAACAATGCAGTCGAACCCCTTTATCTGCTGTGTTATCGGGCCATCCTTGTCCGCGCTCCGCACAACTACCTCGAGGCCAGCATCCTCGATCTTCTTCTGAGCTGCAGGAGCAATTGGGTCAGCAATCAGTACTCGTGTCATATGCTATCCCTCGTTTGATGGCATTTCTGCCACATAACCCCCGTCTTAAACTTTGACCACAACAGTTTTCCTAGCGCGGAGGGATACCTACGGCATGAAACGGGAACTCAAGCCAATGACGGCCGTTGTGCCATGCCCAGTCGTGTTGCTCAGTGTCGGGGGAAAACCCAGACCGAACATAATCACAATCTCGTGGGCTGCAAACGTGTGTAGTAGTCCTCCGACAGTGGCCGTTGGAATAAGACCGAATCGTCACAGTCACGGAATGGTGATGGAGGAAGGTGACTTCGTGCTCAACATCCCCTCATCAACACAGATTGATGCGTCAGTCTTTGCGGGGTCCAAGTCAGGACGCGACCACGACAAGTTCAAGGAGTGTGGACTCACTCCTGCAAAGGCATCCAAGGTCAAGAGCCCTATGATTGCAGAGTGCCCCATCAACATCGAGTGTCGTACAACTCAGGTGATCAACCTTGGAGCTCATGACCTGTTCTTGGCAGAGGTCCTCGCAGTCCACATAGAAGAGTCGCTCTTGGACGAGAAGGGGCTGCTTGATGTTGAGAGGACGCAGTTGTTTACCTATCTCCCGCTGGTCGCGCAGTATTGGAGACTTGGAAGCAGACTGACGGTCTAGGGAGCCCAGAGGCCTCACTTGCCGCCTTTGGCGCTCACTATCTTGATGACATCCCGGTCCTTCAGCACATGCTTGTCAGAGATGCGCATCTTCGTCCGTGCATCGACCCCATGAATGAAGCTCTCCATCAGGTCAGTGTGGATTACGCCAGCAAACTCCTTTGCGGTGGTCCCCTCGGGGACGAGGAAGACATCAGGTAGGACATTGCCATCTCCATCAGTCAGTGCGGTGGCGTCATGTACGGGATAGACTGATATCATATGCAGGAAGCCAAACACTGCCTCATTCAGTATGTTCTGAACACCAGTGCCCTTGTACTTCTTGAGAATCTCGCTCCGTATCTTCTCCAGTTGCTCAATCTCAGTCTCCTTCAGCTTGGTCGAGTCCATGATCTCAAAGTCCTCGCTACCGGGGATATACTTGATTATCTTCTTCTTCTCCAGTTCTCGTAGTACCCGTTCGGCAAGGGCGCTTACAGGCACAACCAAGTAGTCAGGGAATGTTGCCTTCAGCCTCTGCAGGTTACTCGCAGATGTGGGTCGGTCAATCTTGTTGGCCGCGATGATAATCGGTTTCGAGACCAGTTGAAGACGCCTAGAGAAGACCTTCAGTTCCTCGTCAGTCCACTTGTCTGCGGACTCAGCCTTCAGCCCAGAGTCGCGGACCGCTTTGAGAATCTGTCCCCGGGTGATCTTCAGTCCGGACAGCTTCTCAAGGAGGAGGTCGTCGAACTTCGCGCCCTCTGCACGGATTCGTCCGCTTATACGTCGCCAGTCCTTTGAGACAATTCCAAATATCCACTCGGTAAGCTCATCCTCAAGGAATCGGACATCTTCAACTGGGTCGTGACTGCCTGCTGAGACCTCTTGGCCCTCTGAGTCCAGTGACCCGCTACAGTCCACTATGTGGATGAGAACATCCGCCTGCCGCAGATCATCGAGAAACTGGTTTCCCATCCCACGCCCTGTGTGTGCGCCTGGCACTAGGCCCGCCACATCTATCAGCTTGACAGGAATCAGACGGATGCCATCAATGCATATTGAGTTCTTAGGGTTGTCCTTGACGCCGAAGTCTCTGCAGGCACAGACAGTGCGGACATGCGTGATGCCCACATTCGCTTCTATTGTTGTGAAAGGGTAGCTTCCGACCTTGAAGTCGGTCATACATGCTGCGTTTGTGAATGATGTCTTACCTGAAGAGGGCTTTCCGACTATTCCCACACTAAAGGTCATCTTGCTTCACCGAGAACCGTTTGCTGTCAGTCAGACAGAGTCTTTCACAGGAGTCTCGACACTCCAAGGATACTGCACTGGATCCATTCGAGGAGAGCTGAGAGTTGGACAGACTCAGGCTCAGTGTATGTGCTTTCGGGCAACGCAATTGCCATGCACTGCACGCCTAAGCTCGTCTGACCTCCTGACAGCTGCTGCCGACCCGAATCTCAGACCCGGATGAGAGACCGTACCTATTCTGTGTTCCGGTCCACTATCGGGTCAGGTGATGCCATCGGTCACGCAGTAGACCGTGAGAACATGGCCACGCAACTGTGACGGGGCACTCGCAGATGAGAACAACCTCGGGGCAACAGCAGCCGCGAAACTTGACGGCTTTGGACATGTCATGTGAGATTCCAGCAGCTGTTCAGGAGGTAGGACATCGAGGCAGGACAGGATGAGGCTTGCCCTGTGTGGTGCTTTATATAGTGTGGTGCAGCAACACAGATCAATGTCACCTTGATGCTTCAACGGCCCTCAAGGAGTGACCCCGGTACTGCATCCGGGGGACAGGACTAGTCTGTGCAACTCTGTGTGATGATGAATGTCATCAGGGCTCACGAGAGATGGTCGGACTTTCTGCTGACCTGGAAAGGTCACCGTAAGCAGGCAGTCAGACACCTCTGTCGGCGAGCAAGTCCTGTGATGATGAGTCTGTTGCTACTACGCAACGCTTTTATCTCCCCCACAGAAACAAGTGCATTAGACATAGCGGGTTGGGGAAGCCCGGCCTATCCCGCAGGGCTCATAACCCTGAGATCGGTCGTTCATGGCGAATCGACTTCCGAAAGCCGACGACAATCGACCACCCGCTACCATGTTTCTTTTCCTTGAATGTGCCGTAGCATAAGACTGTCTTCATCGCACACCATGCATCTATGACCGTCTTCCGAAACTAGACTCAGTGCACCAGTCGTCATAGGGCAGTCAGCATCGTACCAACAGGGGAGTTCAAGAGGAGGCGAGTAGAATTAGCAGACAGGGGAATGCCATGATAGTCGAGGTCGCACTTCTTGCGGGAGTCTACTTCATTTGGGTCGTGTCACTTGTGAACTCGATGGTTTCAAGCGAGGAGGTCTCTCTGACTGTCTCTACGCTCCCATTTGTGTTGACGTTTCCACTGTCCCTCGTACTTTCAGCAGTGCTCGAGCCCACGTTGCCCGGTGCATTCGTAGTGGACGTTGGGCTGACCATAGTGGTTGGAGTGCTACTCTTCGTGCGGTGGGTGATGGCGATTGTTGGAGAGTGACAGCTAGGCACTAGCTGCTCTTACGCTTGAACTCGGTGTATCCGCAGCGACCACATGCGAACCTGTTGAAGTGCTCAGCCATGTAGGTGCCTTTCTCACATCGCGGACACTGACGCTTGCTTGATGCGACCTTGCCACTCTTCTCCACCTTGTAGAGCTTGTACGTCACTAGGCCTCCTCCTCCTTCTTCTTCTTCTTCGGTTCATGACGCTTCAGTATGTGGGCATGTTCAATCAGCCTGAGTTGTTCAGGTGTGGAGTATATCCTCGCACTCCCCCGAGTCATGCCTATACCATACTTCGAGCCAAGTCGCGTAATGACAACGCAGGCCGGGTCCGAGTTCAGCTGGGCCACCACTTTTGCCTTGACGTCGGTCCTACTGGGGGTTGTACTGCCGACATGCTCGATTCGGAAGTCAATCTCCTTCCGCTGCAGCAGCTTGTTCTCGAACTCACGCAGAATGTCAATCTTCATAGGCATCAATCTCAGTGTGTGTTCGTACCTGAGTCGGGTCAGCCATGCGACAGGGGGTCACCTAATAAACCTTGCACCATGGCGAGGTCATCGGACCTTCAGAGCATACTTTCCAGGGCGATCTATGTTGAGTCGCTCTGCGACGTATGAGGCCTTTCGAGGGTCTTCGCTGGGGTCCCGCCCGGGCAGTATTACAACGATGCCGGTGAAGGATGTGGAGAGGTTCGTGCTCTTGCAGTTGGGACATACATTCTCATCTGTCAGGAAGTGACACTGTCGACATGCTCGCAGCTTTGCCATTTGATGCGCATCAGCTCCTACTTCTTCTCCTTCTTGGACTCACCACGAGCAGCCTTCACATCAGCCTCAACCCAGGATGCATCAGGTCCAATCTTTCCGAGGAAGGGCTGGCGCATAGTGAGACCAATCTTGCCTGAGCGGTTCCCGGACTCTAGACTTATGGAGGTGATTCTAGCTCGGACTTGGTCGCCTTCCTGGAGCGTGCGCCCGCTCTCCTTGCCGAGCAGAGCATTGGTCTTCGAGTCCTGTGTTATGTAGTCATCACAGATCTGACTCACATGGCACAGACCATCGAGTGGACCCATCCTCACAAACGCACCGAAGTCCATGATCTCCACAACATTGCCTTCGATTACCTCTCCACGCATCGGTTTGAAGACCAGTACTTGATACGTGACTGCATGGTAGGTCTCACCGTCACCAGGCATGAGGCGTCCTTGCCCAATTTCAAGGACCTCAAGCACAGCAATCACGAGACCGATGTCACGGTCTAGGACGTTCTCGTGACTCTTCCTCAGATGCGCTAGTGCAGCCTCTTGTAGAGGCTGTCCAAACTGGGACGGGGGAATCCGTACAGTGTCCCTTACAGTGACGACAGAGTAAATGAGAGATACCTCCTAGGCTCACCAACGGGTAAGTTCCGCCAGAAGTACAATCGGGACCTCGGCCGGGCATCCGAGGACCTGAGGCCGACGGCTCAGCGGCTTTCGAGCAGTTCATAATAAAAAGGTTGTGAAAAGGAATCACCACTCGGGAGGACCATGACACTCGCCATACATCGTCTGGGCACCTCCCGGACCCTCAGAGAGACCCCAGTCATGAGTGGGAGAATGCGGCATGTGCAGAGCCTTGAGACTTCTCCGAGAAGACCGTTCATTTTTGGTTTCACAGAGTGGACACAGGAGTCCTCTCGCGCCCATGTGACGGCACTGGGGTCACTCCTCGAGGTCCCATAAGGTGTCCAGTCGACCTCTGTCTCTGTGTTCACGCAGAGACTTGTGAACATCAAGCATAGAGGTCCAAAATCGTCCGGCTTCTGCGCTGCTGCTGGTGCTGCTGCTGCTGCTGACCGTGCAAGTCCCATGTCGCCTAGAGTACTGCTGAACCATCAAGCATTAGTCGTTTGTGACCCCTGGCTGTCAAGACCGGCACACCCTGCGCTCTTGCGCGTTGTCGCAGATCATCATCGTTGGTTGCCAGTACAGCGCCCATACTCCTAGCAGACACGAGAAGCTGTTCGTCAACTGCCAGCCCAGCCAGTGCCGGGTCAACCTCAATCACATCACACTTGCGGACCAGCTCTCGCGCAATCCTGAACTGCCTCAGCTCAACTCCGCCTGTCAACCTTGTCATTTTGGAGTCGATCTCCGACAGGGAAGAGCTCAACACAACAAACCGGACTCTTGTCTCAAGCGTCCTTTCAGTCTCGACGAAGATGTCAAGTCCACACTGTGCGGGTAGCAGTAGGAAGTTGGTGTCAAGCAGTACCACCTGTGTCAATGTGCATCCTCAACCGTACGGGAGCTCATAGTACAGCATGGCCAATCAGACGCCACTTGTTATCCACTCTGCGCCCTATCGCGATCCTCTGACCGGGTTCTGCACAGACGGGTCTCTTCAGACTCAGCTCAACCTCTTCACCGTGCAGCCTTGTGATTACCCCAACGGTTGCAGCTGTGCCAATGACAAGCATCAGTGGTTCGTTCAGTCGGAGATTCCCTACTTCTCTCACGGTCTCCAGACCCACGACGCGCTCCATTAGCTCAGGCTTGATCATCATTCGGGAGATCACCTTGGGCAATTTGCCAACGCGTCCCAGCACATTGCCCGCCAGTTGGTCTGCGCGTGTGAAACTTGGGTCCAGAGACGTCCCGACGCCAATCAGTCCACCAGGATACGCCTCTTGGAGTGGGTTGCCACTTCCGGACTGGAGACTGACTATCTTTGTCCGAATTGTCTTGAAGCCCTTGTCAGTAGCACTGCCCGGCGCAATCTCAATCTCATCTCCCACTCTCAATCGCCCACGGATGACGGACCCACCCACGACGCCGCCCTGAAGGTCTGCTGGTACAGTGCCGGGCTTGTTGATGTCAAAGGAGCGGGCAATGTACATCTTCGGCGTCGCTTCATCGTCACGCTGTGGTGTGGGAATGACCTTCTCTATGGTCTGAACCAGCAGGTCCATGTTCGCCCCAAAGACAGCAGAGACAGGTATCACCGGAGCATTCTCTGCAATGGTGCCCTTGAGGAATGCTCTGATCTGCTTGTAGTGTTCACGGGCGGCCTCGGGGGTCACCAGTTCAATCTTGTTCTGGATGACGATTAAGTTCTTGACGCCGACAATCTCAATTGCGCGCAGGTGTTCAGAAGTCTGGGGCATTGGACAGGGCTCATTCGCGGCTATAACAAGTATCGCTCCGTCCATCAGGCTTGCTCCACTGAGACAGGTCGCCATCAGTGACTCGTGTCCGGGGCTGTCAACGAAGGATATCTCGCGAATGGCCTCGAGCTCGCCCCCACACTTGCTACACTTTCCATCCTTTGCTCTGTAGCTGGTTGTGTATGCATCCGGCTCGGGGCAAGTCTTACACTTCAGGATGGTGGTGGCAGCGTAGCCCAGTTTGATTGAGATTCCTCGCCTTATCTCATACGAGTACCGGTCCGTCCACTCGCCCGTCAGGCACTCTACAAGCGTGGTCTTTCCATGGTCCACATGACCCAGAGTGCCAATGCTGACCTCTGATTGTCCTTCGTGGTATCTCGGCACCTGTTACTCACTCCGCGAATGCACTTGTGTACTGAGGGATGCCATGCAGAGCACATAAGAAGTCTATGGTCCTACTCATTGCACTCGTGCATGCATAGATTCACGAGGGCTTCATGACCAGCTCTTCAAGAGGTGCGCTACCCTTCTCCTCCACTCTCATATTGACCTGAGATATCTGTGGAGTGAGCTCTCGACCCCGGACGGTCTTTCGTCTGGCTTCACCTCTCTTCTTACCTCTGAAGCCAGGAGGACCGGTGATCAGCACACGCTTCTTGCCCCCACCATGGACATCGGGACGAATCGGAAACCCACTGCTGTCGCTACCCCCAGTTATCTTCAGCTTGTATCCGGGCAGGCCCAGTGCATCACCCTGTACCACATCCCCGACACGCTTGCCAATCAGAAAGTTGGTCTTGGCGTCATCCAGTTGATACTGAATGGCCTTTCCAGTCTCAGGATTCGAGATAACCAGTTTGAACGGCAAGTGAGTATCACGCACCTTGAATTATGCAATGCCCTCTGGACAGGACATCAGCGTCTGCGGTCCAAGTTCGCTTTATGAGGGTTTCGGAAAGGAGATGCGCTGCAACTTGACTCGGACGTCGTCCACAGGCACTCTTCACAACCGTTATAACACGCCCCCTCATGTCACGAAGCCAACCCCTGTGGAGTCTTGGTGTGATAATGGACCCAGTAGTCATTCTCTGGCTGATTCTCATGGTATACATAGTGGCATACATTGTTGCACGGGCGATTGGACTGGAGAGGCTAGGGGAGAGAGGACTCGACGCGAACACACCCCTGGCGATTCTCATAAGGACCCAGAGACTGAACTCAGTGCTGACTCGAGTGGGGAAGAGAATGCCTCAGTGGGTCTTCAATGTCGGAATCATCATCGGTTTCGTTGGAATGGTGGGGGGATTCTATCTCTTCTTGGACAATCTGGTCAAGTTCTTCATACTGCCGGAGGAGGCGGGTGGCGTCGTCCCGATAATACCCGGTGTCACGGTAACAGGCTTGCCGGTCATCTACATCATAATCGGTCTGGCCATAACCCTTCTGACCCACGAGTTCGCTCATGGCCTCGCCTTATCCAGAGACGACATTCCAATCAAGAGCTCAGGCATCCTGTTCTTCTTCGTGTTCTTTGGAGGGTTCGTTGAGCCAGATGACGAGGTCTTCGAGCAGAAGGCATCAAGACGGGCGAGAATGCGTGTGCTTGCCGCAGGCTCTTTCTCAAACATGGTGTGGGCATTTGTGTTCTTTTTACTCCTGTCCAACTATGCAGGGCTCATGTCGATAGGCTTCAATCCACCTAACGGCGCCTATGTATACCAGATATCTCCGGGGTCCCCGGCAGAGAACGCGCTTCAGGTCGGTGATGTGATAGTCGCCCTGAACGGCACGGAAATAGACACTTGGGCAGAGTTGTCGGTCTTCATGAACAGCACAAGACCGAACACATTGCTGAACATTGCAACACTACGGGGCAACTTCAGCATAGTCCTCTCTCAAGCGACAGCAAACTCGACAAGAGGGTACATTGGCATCTACGGGGCGGACTACTGGGAACCCAAGCAGGGATGGGAGTGGATACCCGGAGGAGCGATGTATGCGTTCCATGTGCAGCAGGTGCTGGTCTGGACATTCATTATCCTGTTCTCAGTCGCACTGTTCAACCTGCTTCCAATTCCTGCTCTTGACGGCGACAAGCTCCTCTCGAACGGACTTGGGCTGATCACAGACAATGACAGGCTTGTCAAGATGATCATGAATCCGATTCGGCTCTTTGCCCTGCTCATTGTAGTCCTTAGCATTGTCCTGACCTTCATGACCGGCAAGAGTCTGTTCTGATTACGTCGGATGAGTAGGCTTAACAATCAAGAGGACTCTGACAGAGCAGGTAGTCATGGTATCCGCTCTACAGTGCTCCAAGTGCGACCACCCGGCAGTCTATATGCGCCGTCAGACGGCCGAGCGGCTCTGTGCCAGCTGTCTTGTGAAGACCACACGGCAGAGGGTACAGAGGACAATCAACAAGAGGGGGCTCCTCCGAGAGAATGACACAATACTTGTAGCAGTGTCGGGAGGAAAGGACAGTGCCGTCCTTCTTGACGCTCTGGTCGCCATTGAAGCAGACTACCCCCACGCCAGGCTCATTCCCGTGACGATAGATGAGGGGATAGAGGGGTACAGGGACAGAGCACTCGGGGCAGCCCGCCAGCTCGCCCATGACCTGGGACTTCAACTGGTCATCAGGACCTTCCGCCAGCTCTTCGGACTGGACCTTGACAGCATCGTGAGGAATCGACAGGAGGGGTCAACACTGGGAGCATGCTCATACTGTGGTGTTCTCAGAAGGAGGGCGCTGAATGCGGTGGCACTTGAGCTGGAAGCCGACGTCATAGCCACGGGTCACAACCTTGATGATGAGGCCCAGACCGTCATCATGAACCTAATCAGAGGGGATGGCTTGAGGCTGGTCCGTACGAACCGTCCGCGCGACAACACCATGGACGGGTTTGTTCCACGAGTGAAACCTCTGATAGAGATACCCGAACGCGACATAGTCGCCTATGCTCATCACAGAGAGATTCCATATCATGATGTGCCATGTCCGTATGCTGACGAGGCACTCCGGAACGACCTGAGGAGGTTCCTGAACGAGATGGAGTACATGAGGCCGGGCACTCTGTATGCTGTGTTGAGGTCGGCGGAAGCGCTCTCTGAAGCTCTCAGACAGCACATGGTCATGCAGTCTAACGACAGGTGCCAGATATGTGGCAGTCCGACGAAGTCGTCCGTCTGCAAGGCGTGTGCCATGCTCGAGGAGCTACGGGGTGGACCATAGTGACCAAGCGGCCAAAGGTGCTTCACGAACTGCGAACGGTTCACTATGGGCCGAGCCACTGGAACACACTGGCCGAACTCAGAAAGCGCGCGCTCAGAGTCATGGAGGACTTGGAGACTATCGGACTGAGACCGGTGGTCCATGGTTCAGTGGCACGAGGTGATGTGTCGAGTTCTTCCGACATTGACATTGTGATTCTCTCACTGGTCCCAAGCTACAGAGTCGAGCTTGCTGTAGGGTCCGGCATCAGACGCGAGCTGGTCCAAGCAACTCCATCCTCGGTACTGAAGGGGCACATACACGTCGATGACAGGACGGTCATCTCGTTTCCGCTCTTCAGGATGATGAGTAGAGAGCTGGACTTCTACAAGTGGGGTGGAGTACTGGACAGTGAGGGGATTCGAAAGGAGGAACGGGTTCCGGGTGTTGACAAGCGCCTTCTCCTGATTCAGCCTACAGTCACGGGACACACGGAGAGTGGAGTCATCGGATATGAGCATCTCGTCGCCAAGAGGATTGGCGTCGGTGTTGGTATTGCAGAGGAGAGAGTGAGGGTACTGACGCGACGGGATGCCGTCGGAAGGACGGGAGTATACCTGACCCACACATTGACGGAGGACGAGAACTTCGAGGAGACCGCCAATGCCCTAGCAGACCGCGACCCCGCCCTTAGGCGGACTATGAAGAGAAGGGGTTAGCAACAGCTGCCGCGAAGTTGGACCGCCTTGGACTACACAGAGTGGTGCTTATATGCATCTGTTCGGTCGCAGGAATCCCGAGGTCGGTTCGACGGTTCATGAGACCTCAAGGAGTGACCCCAGTGCCGTTTCTTGGGAGCGACAAGACTCCAGTGTCCAGCCTTATCCAACTAAGAATGGACGGCCGATGAAAGATGGTCAGAGTAATCAAGAGCCTGCAGCGAGGGGGCATGCTTGTCGGGAGTCTTCCCAAGGGTTGTCAGCTGTGCACTCGTGGGTCAAAGCTGGTCCTCTTCGTAACGGGCTTGTGTACCAGCTCGTGCTTCTACTGTCCCGTTTCTGAACGCAAGATTGGCAGAGACCTGATCTTTGCAGATGAGTTGCCAGTCTCGACGGATGATGATGTCCTCTACGAGGCGGAGGCCATTGGTGCAGAAGGAGCAGGCATGAGCGGCGGCGACCCGCTCTGCCGTCTGGAGCGGACTGAACACTTCATACGCCTCCTGAAGGAACGGAACGGCAAGGAGTTCCACATCCATCTATACACCTCTCAGTCTGATGCGGATGAGAGTGTGATGCGTCGGCTCAAGGAGGCGGGGCTGGATGAGATACGCTTTCATCCCCAGTGCTCAGACTGGAGTGCTATCGAGGCTGCAGTCAGACTAGGTATGTCTGTGGGTCTGGAACTGCCAGTGATACCGGGTAGAATTGACAGCCTCATCGAGGCCGCCTCAAGGGCAGAGCAGATGGGGCTCTCGTTCATGAACATAAACGAACTGGAAGCGAGTGAGACCAACTTCGCCCGTATGACCGAACGGGGTATGCGGCTGGCCAGCATGGACAGTGCAAGCATCGAGGGCAGCGCCAGAGATGCAAGGAGTCTTCTAGAGTGGGCAACGACTGGACTGAGACGACTGACGGTCCACTACTGTTCGGCAGGATTCAAGGACAGTGTTCAGATGCGAAACAGACTGCAAAGAAGAATGGAGCGGACCAGACGAGAGTTCGAGGTGGCCGATGACACTGAGCCTCTGCTAGTGCTCGGTGTCGTGAGAGCACCTCACGGCAAGAGCCTGTCAGAAGAGGAACTCTCAACGATAAGCCGAGTCCTCACCGAGGGACTCCAGGTGCCCAGAGAGATGATCAACATTGACCAGATTCGAAGCAGGCTGGAGATAGCACCGTGGATACTTGAAGAGGTGGCCGAAGACCTCAGACATGCGCTTCCGGGACCGATGAACATAGAGATTGGGATTGCGCAGGAGTACCCGACATGGGACCGGTTCCAGACCCTGTTTGAGCCTCTGTGACCTCACTGCACCTTGAAGCGGAGCACCGCGGCAATTCCTCCCAGATTGTGAAGCTGGTCCCCCGCTGGATGCTCCGTCGACACCACATGGAAGGTGCCGCGCGTCTTCTCCACATCATGTATCAGTCGGTCAATCCAACGACGCTGTTCAGCAGAACACTCCCTGAGGCGCAGGTCAGTCACTAACAGGTGCGCTACTGCGCCGTACTGGACGGCCTGTTCAACCTCCGCATCACCATATGCGCCGAGTCCGTCGTTCTTCGCCACATGGGTGATGAGCTCCTCGATGAGTTGGGTCTCGGTCTCAATCTTGAGCTCCGCGACAGTCTTCGAGATGATGCCCCGGAACAGGAGTTCCTTGGCTCCCGGAATGCCGATGCTGTTGGTACCCTCCACAATCAGAGTTGGGAGGGACTTTATGCTTGCTTTCCTGAGATACTCCGCGAAGTGCTCCTTGACGAATCCCGGTCCTGCAATCACAAGCAGACCTATTTGGTGCTGTTCCAGCTGAGACCGCACTGCGCTGACAACATCTGAGAAGAACTCCTCCATTGTCGAGTCGAAGGCCTTCTGGTCGCCACGCTTACGGGATATGTCTGTCCTGACGCTCACAGCCTCACGTAATCCAAAGTCTGCCACCAAGAAGAGCTCAGCACTACCGTCCTCGATTGTGACTAGGAGCGTGACCGCACTCGCACGTTCCTTCTCCGCCTCGGTGATTCGCTTGAGCAGGTACTCTGGCCAGTGGTCCTTTCTGACTGTCAGAACGCTGCCCGGCTCCACGTTGAACGTATGATGTGATCCTATGCTGACCAAGTCCGACGGTCCCTCGAGTATCGTACCTTTGATACGAACTCTGTTGGAGAAGGTGTGGAAAGACACGTCGTCGACAAGCAGTACGAGAGTCATTGGTCGTCGCACACTCTCCTGCTTCCGACTGTCCTCATCGCCAACACGGACCCGGCGCACTGTCCGTGACACCACTCTGTCCCCGCTACTGACTATGTTATAGAGGTGCCACAGATCGTCAAGGGTGTCGACCTGCAGTGTGATGCTGCCCTCTTTCAAGTCGCGCTTCATGACCTTCATTGTGGCATCAGGCGTCTTGACAACCCTTAGAAGAAATAGCTTCCGTAGTCATCAGATGGCTCGATTGTTCGAGCCGGGGTACTAGCCCCAGAGGATGTGGAAGGTGCATCGATGTGCATCGCGAGAGCAATGGCCTGTCGAACATGGGATGGAAGCACATAGTCGGACTCCTGCTGAGCAGCCAGGTCTCCAGAGACCCGGACCAGACCTCCTAGCTCCCGAAGGCGCAGGGTAAGTGCATTCGGACGCCCATCTAGCCTGAGAGCCATGTCCTCGGATGCTTTGATGATCTCACAGACCGACTCCACAGTGAAGTGCGGGATGCGTCCGTCCTCGACTACGGTCTCCGCAATGAATCGCACTGTGTCGTCAATGTGTGCCGGGGTCTTCTCGAACCACGAGGCAAGCATTATCTCATAACCATAGCCACGTATCCTGGACCTGAGGGGAGGGATGATTCGAGGGAGGTCGTCGATGTTGCAGGCTGCAAACAGCAGGAAGTCACAAGGCACATCGTCGACACGCACGGATGCACCTGAGCTGTGGGGGTTGTGTCCGGTGATGGGGTACTTCCGGTCTTGCATTGCAGTGAGCAGGTGCTTCTGATAAGGTCCCAGGGCGGCCAGCTCATCGACATAGACTATTCCCTCGTGTGCTTCGTGTACTGCACCAGCAACGACTCGCAAGTACGCTGCTTGACCCATGGACTCTGCACTCCCATAGGGGTCGTGCTTGACATCCCCCAGCAACTCCACAGGGCTGGAACCACTCACTCGCACGAACCGGGGTGTGTTCAGACCGACAAGGGTGCGTTCCCCCTGTGCGTCGTGTGAGAAGGACATCTCGGCAGACTCGCGATGTCGTGTGACCCTGACAGTGTTACCGCAGTCGCTTCGGAATACTGTGAGTCGACCAGTGTCAGGGTCGCGGATGGCGAGTTCCTGTTCAGCACGTTCTTGGATCACATCTAGGGCCCTGAAGAGGCCCAGATATGCATGGTCGTCGTCCCACGTACTCCGCTTCGACGCACCGCACTCGATACATACGCCCTGCTCCCGCAGACTGAGACTGCCGCACGCAGGACAGCGATACCCCATTCTGATACCGACTTCCAGAGGGAGGTCTTCAGGACGAACGTAGAATGTCTCGTCAGGCTGTAGAACTGACGGACTTGACGTCTGGATCTTGCGTCTTCGAACCACGACCCTTGGACGTTCAGGGTTCTCCGGGTCATGCCTGAGCAATACTTCCTCGCTAGGAGGTGGAAGGAGCGAGTATGCAGCCTTTGCGAGCATCGACTTGCCAACCCCAGGAGGACCGCATAGCAGCACATGCCGCCGCTGTCTTACAGCAGTCTTGACGAGCCATACGGCGTGTTCTTGGCCAATTATCCTCTCAAATGGGTCGTGTGAGAGATTCACCTCACTTGTACTCTCAATGGTGTCGAGGATACAGGTCAAATCAGAACACCCTTGTACGCCGGCAGAAGCTCGTACTCACAACGACATAATTGTGAGTAATACTCCCGGACTTGCATCAGCTGCCGCACAGCTGGAGAGTCTTGGACTACACAAGGTGGTGCTCATGCGATTCTGCAGTGACACATGAGTCCCAAGGTCAACTCGACATCAACTGACCTCGAGGAGTGACCCCAGTGCCATCTCCGAGGAGCGGCAGGACTTCCCTGTCAGACCCTGTCGAACTGACAATGAATGGTCAGGAGTCCCAAGTCCGACGTTCAATCACTCGTCAATCGTACACTCAGGAGGCCACATCGTCGAAAGTGAGGACCTTGAGCAGTGGGGGCCTGTTCTCGAGGTCCGCCATTGCAGCACCAATCAGATACTGAACGTTCTTCTTAGATGCAATGTCGACAAGTCTCTGGGTGACAACCCCGTCGAAGACAACAGCATGGACATTGTCTTGGGACTCCAGCGTCTTGGCCAGTTCTGCGACGCCGCACTCTGTTATCACTTGCTTGTCGGACCCGAAGAGCACCGCGCGAAAAGACTCCCGGACACTGGGGATTCGTGACGAGAAGGCCGGGTCAACAGTGACTGTGCTCTTGCCTCGACGCGGAAGAATGCTTACTCGTTCCGGTTTCGGTGTGACAGTAGCCTCAGCGCTTGATGATGCACTCTCAGGAGGCTCCCGACGCTCGTGGGTCGCCGGGGGTGCTCCTCTCAGCAAGTGCTTCTTCTTCGGAGGTGCTGCGGTCCGCTTGTCAGTGACCAGAGCCAGCGCCTGGTCAGCGGGAATCTTTGACTGAAGTGCCTTGAGAATCTCGCGCCGGGTCAGCTCTTCCACCTCCTTGCCCTCAGGAGCCCTTGCAATATAGTCGATTTTGGCGACCTGCATCAACTCTCTGAGAATGAAGTCGCCGCCCCTGTCACCATCGAGGAATGCAATGACCGTCTTGACCTTCTTGGTCAGGTCGATGACCGACTTTGGAACATTCGTCCCTTCCACGGCAACTGTGTTGTTGATGCCGCTCTTCATCAGATTGATGATGTCGGCCCGACCTTCAACAATGATGATCTCATCGCTCTCCTCAAGACTCGGCCCTGCTGGCAGTTTGTCAGGTCCGAACTTTGCGACAGTCTTCCGGCTCCCCTTCGACACCGCGTCGGCAATCTCCTCAGTGCCAGGTGATACCTCCTCCTCCCAGCCCTTTAGAATGCTTATTGCTCGGCTGACAACCCGGCGTCGCTTGGCACCCCGGATGTCTTCGAGCTTGTCAAGTGTCACCTTCGCAGTACATGGGCCCACACGGTCCACAGTCTCAAGAGTCGCTGCGAGTATCGCAGTAGCCGTCTTGTTCAGTGACACGGGGATCACAATCTCGCCCTTGCTGTGTCCACCTTCGGACTTGATAGCAATCTGAATGCGCCCAATTCGTCCTGTGCGCTGAAGCTCCCGGAGGTCCAGGTCTTCGCCAAGTAGCCCCTCCGTCTGTCCGAACAGGGCACCAACAACATCAGGCTTGTCAACAACACCGTCAATCTCAATGCGTGCGCGAATGACGTACTTCGCAGCACCCTCGTCGAAATCTGTTCCTATGTCTATGCACTTCTCCTTTGAATGGCTCCCGCTTCCCCCGCGTTCGAGTCGCCCTTCAACCAAGTACGCCTTTAAGGGACTGTTCCTGTCCCCTCACATTACATCGGCACATGAATCACTCATTACTACAGACTCTAGGTCACGCCCTGTGAATTTGGGTGATGGTGGTGATGTGGTAATCTTGTGAATGGTGAAGTCCAACTCAAGCGTGGCGGCATCCGACGACTCGTCTGTCATTTTGAGTCCAGAAGTCCGCGGCGCCAGTGAATGTGAACTAATGATGTGAAGATACTCATGCTGTGCCGAAAGAGTCTCGGCACTCCTGACTGTCATCACGTCAGAGCGTATTTTAACATGTCGTTGATGCACTTGAAAACACTAATAACGGTGTGCGAGTAGACGTCATGTGGTTCGGGAGATAGATATCCACTCACGAGGGCGCACCGAGCAATGCAATGACGTGTTGCGCAAGGGGTGGCTCACAGCCCGGACCGGTCCTGTCAAGAAAACACAGTGAGCCACAACGGACTCGTACGATCTGGGCGACAGCCCTGAGATGAGACATGGGTCACCCTGGTCTCGCACATTGACAGGAGGGTCGATGCCGACACAGCCCAACACGACACAGCTCAGCTGAGCCGGACTGTAGTCTGAAGCTAGGACGTTGGGAGTTGGTGGATGGGTACAGGCATCGACCACAACACCGATACGTATGGACTTCGAAACAGAACGCCTGTCCCTTCAGTATTACCACGTGTGGCACCCAGAGAACGGCTTAAGACCCGAGTGCGCTCCTTCAGTTCTGTAGAAAGCATATGAGAGTAAGACCACATCCAGACCTTGTCAAGGCGGGAAGGATAGCTGCACGGGCACTTGCGGATGTCGTCAAGACAGTCCGGCCTGGGGTTCAGGTCAGCAAGGTCTGCAAACTCGCTGAAGCGAAGATACTCGACTATGGTGCGACTGGACTAGCATTCCCGTGTAACCTATCGATAGACGAGGTTGCAGCGCATTACACGAGTCCACGGAACGACACCTCGGTCATACCAGACAAGGGGTTGGTCAAGATAGACATCGGAGCAAGTGTTAGAGGATACCTGTCGGACACAGCCACGACTGTGGACATCGATGGCTCCTACGAGGAGTTTGTCGCCGCCTCATCCTCGGCGCTGGAGGAAGCAATCGAGGCAATGCGCCCAGGAGCTAGACTTGGCGACATCGGGGCAGTGATAGAGAGAGGTATTAAGCGGAACGGTTTCAGACCTGTATACGAGCTCTCAGGGCATCAGATGAAGCGGGGCGTACTTCACGCAGGGAAGAGCGTTCCCAACATCGCGACCAGCTCCGGTCAGCAGGTGTTACGGGGAGAGACCTATGCAATCGAGCCTTTTGCTACTGATGGGGATGGTACCGTAAGGATGACCGCGGAGGCGTACATCTTCTCCAACATGGAGACAGATTGGCGAAGACTGAGGGCAGAGGCCCGCAGCGTCTACACAGTTGCGCGTCGGCGGTTCGGCAGTCTGCCTTGGGCATCCAGATGGCTTGCAGTCGACGGAGTGGATGTGGACGCCGCCATCAGGGAACTGGTCAATGCTGGAGCACTGAGAGAATACCCCGTCCTTGTTGAAGGGAAGCTCGGCATGGTCGCACAGGCCGAACACAGCGTCTTCGTGGGCGCCGACGGTGCGATGGTACTCACCAGTACAAGCACCTCGTCGACAGAGTGACGTCATGCAGTTCAAGCGGTGAGTGTGACACAGAGTAACGTTTAAAACACGTTCGAGGGCATGATGACTCGATGGCGGCCATAGGCGCCGGGGTTCACCGGATCCCGTTCCGATCTCCGAAGTTAAGGCCGGCGACCGTTGTGGGAAATGTGCGGTGCGCGAGCCCGTGACAGGCCCACAAGCTGCCACTTTCTTCTTATCATCCATTGAGAATGCGAATGGGTCAGCAATCTATGACCTTGATAGAAACCATTAAAGCATAACTGAGTGAGGGGCGGCTGATACAGATGCAGTTCGGCACAGAGCCCAACGAGTTCAGTTGGGTCATTAACCTGGCGTTCTTTGCCTTCATAGTCATATTCAGCCTCTACGGCGCAAAGATCCAGATGTGGCAGTGGTTGAAGCAGATTGAGGCGGGTCTGATTGAACTCAGGCGGATGGCCATAGAGTCTCGACAGACGGCAATCAACACATTCAAGGCGTTTGGAAAGTCTGAAGAAGAGGTAGCAGCAGGACTGGACCGGTGGTTGGACTACTTCACGATCATGCCCGTCGACCTTGACCCTGCGGGTATCCTGAAGAGACTCGACCATCTTCTTGACGAGCGACGTGACCGCTTCCAAGAGTTTGTCAGGGAACTTGCTCCTGAGGCGGACAGCACTACAGACCAGAATCTCGAGAACACGCTAGAGGTATCGCAGGTGATGAGTCTGATCTACAGGATTGTCAGACACTTCTATCTGCTGGGAAAGAAGACAGGAAGCCAGATACTGATCATGCAGGTTCAGATGCAGATGCCGGAACTGCTGAGGCTTGCAAAGGCATACTTTGATGCAATTGACGCATTCGCAGAGGGAAAGCCAATTGGAGACGGCATTGGTCCACTGGTGGTGACCAAGTTCGCAAGGGAGTATGGAGGGACTCCAGAAAACTATGTACACGAGGTGACCAGAGAGGTCGGTTACTACCCCATTGGGGTTGACGGACGGAGCGTTTACGCAGTCAGGGCAACAGGGCCGGGTGGAACGGTCGGCAAGCCCGGATTTGCCATCAGGAAGATTGTCGAGGAGAACCCGAAAGCGTTCTCCAGAATCATAACAGTCGATGCAGCGCTGAAGCTGGAGGGCGAGGACTTGGGAAGGGTCTCAGAAGGCACTGGCGCAGCCATAGGAGACCCCGGGCCTGAGAAGCATGCGATTGAGGATGTTGCAACTCAGAATGGGATTGCTCTTGAGGCGATAGTCGTGAAGCAAGACGAGGCTGCAGCGGTTGGCATCATGCAGAAGAAGGTACTCGATGCGATACCAGAGGTCATCGAGAGGATAAAGGACTCGATTGCGAAGAGGACCAAGCCAGGAGACAGGATAATACTGGCGGGCATTGGTAACACAATGGGGATTGGGCTCTGAGGTGAACTGAATGGGGATATTATCGAAGGCAATTGGCGCCATATTCTCCGGCACTGGCATAGTCATTCTCATGTACGGCAGTAGCAGTGATGCTCCACTCTCAATGGTCTGGTTCTTTCTGGGGCTCTTTGTGCTGTCCTTGGGGTTCAGTATGATTACCGCGGGTCGACAGACGCGAGAACAGAAACCACCACCACCCACAATCACAGAGATAAGGTGCGACAGCAAGAGCTGTGACTTCAAGGAGATACGGAACTTCGAGAAGGGGGACTACATCTTGAAACCTGTTCAAGCCCCATGTCCGAAGTGCGGCCAGTCAATGACCGTACAGGGCGTCTACATAGTGAAAGAAGAGGACGAGAGGGACAAGACCACCTTCTAACCTGCCTTTGTGAGTATCCGGGGGCCTTCCTCCGTGATGAAGACCGTGTGTTCAGACTGACTCACAGGTCTTCCCTTCTTCTCGACAAGGACTGGGTGAGGACGGATCGCCTTTGCATGCAGGAGAGCATTGAACTCCGCTTCCACACTGATGGACCTGTCTGACGTGCCCACCCAACGGGATGCAAACGGGAAGGGTCCGTACTTCTTCCGAAGGTGAAGTCTTAGCTTCTCAGTCACTCCCGACAAGGGTCTATCAACATCCGTGTTCGAGAAGATGTAGGTGTTCTTGCTGTCAACAATACCAATGCCGCTCGTTGCGAATGGTTCGATTGCATAGCACTCACCGACCTCAATCGGAGTACTGTCGTGGGTGTGCACGTTGGGAACCCTCTTTCCTGCATGAAGCTTGTACTGCAACATACTGTGCCCAGAGAGTTCCTTGACTGGGACAATGCCATATGCCCTGATCACCTTCTCGATTGTCCGGCCAACTTCACCAAGCGTGTTGCCGGGGACCATCACAGCTATTGCCTCGTTGAGCGCGTCATCCGTCGCAACAACAAGGCCCTCAAGAGTGCCGTCCAAGTCGACTGTTCGTGCGGTGTCTGCAATGTAGCCATCAATCTGAGCTCCCACATCGACCTTGACGAGACCGCTCTCAGGTATCACCGATGTGTCGCTCTTTGGAGAAGTGTAGTGGGCCGCAATATGCTGAACTGACACGTTACATGGAAAGGCTGGACGTGCACCCAGCTCAATTGTCCTTCTCTCAGCCAGACTGCAGATGGTGGACACCTTGACGCCCGGCTTGACCTCCTTGCAGGCCTCGTTGAGGACACGAGCAGCGAGGACACCGGCTCGAACATGGGACGGGTTAGGCTGAGTCACTTTTGTCTGCCGGCGAGCATATTGGTACGACTCCTCTTAAGCAGTTCCGTGGACTCCTTGTTCAGTCCTCTGGCATCAACGGGCGAAGAGGTAATATGGTTCCGCGCTCAGGCAGTCACGAGAGAGCAATGAGTGTGCATGAAGACCAACCGAGAAACAGACGGGTGTCGTTCATTGTCCTGCTGACTCTACTGCTCTCGCCGGGCTCGATACTGCTCTTCTCCAGCCCTTCAATACTCAGCCCAGTGGTCATGCTATTGCTCTCCGCGGTCGCACTCTTCTTCGTGCTGTTCTTCGTAAGACATCTTCGGCGAGTGAGGAGTGCAACACGACCTCCTTCAGAGACCTATCCGGGGGGATATCTATGATGGATGAGACCCCCCATCGCGGTGACGCCGGCAACGACACGAAGCAGTGCTGTGCATGGGGCACATTCGTCATGGCAGTGGTACTGGGGGTCGCAATCCTAACAATTGTATCCCTAATGTCATTCGAGTACTGGCTTGCATTCTGGGTCGTCCCTCCCATGGTCATATTCCTCATCTGTATAACCTTCCAGTGGGCTCGTGGATGTCCATTCGCACGCGTAGACCGTGGAGCGGACGAACGCGCCTTCGAAGAGATGCGTCTGCATGCCTTACCTGCAGAGACTACTGATGGCATTGGCGTCTATCGATGCCCGGACTGCGGTATGTCATTCGATCTGTCCAATGCTCGACCGATGGACGAGAAGGTGTTCCTGTGCCCATTCTGTGGCGTCAGACTCTTCACAAGAGGCTAGCTCATGCCGACACTCTTGTCAAGACGCCGCTGACGATTCAGTCTATTGAGGCACGAAGACTCAGGCATTCACCAGTGGGCTACTATGACCACATGACGCGGTTCTGTTCAGTACCTAACGAGAACAGTCGTCCGTCATCAAACATGGGACCTCCTAGTCATACCTGACACCATACACAATGGTGGATGGGCGCAAGAAGAGGAACTGCGAGGAAATCTCAGTGACAGATGATAGGATTAGAGATAGATGGCGCCGGGAGAGGGATTTGTTCGGGGGCCGTGAGGATGCCTCACCAACCTAACCCTCGCGCCTTGTGGGCACCAACTTAGCAGGCTGGCTCCTTACCATGCTAGGAAATCCCGGCTGTCAGAACTCGCCTGCGGCTCATCTCATAAACCTTGTGAAGCCGCATGAAGTCAGGTGAGGTGGCGAGTGAGCAGGAGGTGCGACGGCTCCTTGATTCCGGATGTCGGTAGTCGGCGGGCAAATCAGTGCCCTTCTCTGAGCAGCACCCTCTGGGGCTCCATCACTCTGCCTTAAGGCTGTTCCCTCCCGGGCCTGACCTGGTTCGGCAGTCTGAGCAGACTTGCAACGGTCCTTCAACTGTTGCTGTCGCCGTGACGGACTCCAGAGACTGCTCATCATCGTCATGCGACTGGACCCACCGAGGTTCCGTTTCACCCTCGATGTCGGTTACTGGCCCCGGTTATTGCCATACCGGTGACAGGTCGTGGCAAACGACCCGGCCCTACCCGTCGCATTTATGTCCAGTGGGAATGACTGAATTAAAGCTATCGTCAGGACTAGACGAGGGAGCCGGAGGCCCTCTTGATCTGGACAATCTCTTCTAGGACATCGAGTTCAGACTGAGATAGGTCCTCGTGGAACTTTCTTCGTATTGCGAGGATGTGTTTGTCGGGGACTTCAGTATAGAGGACATCATTGTTCTTGACCTGTCGCCCGATTGTGGGGCCCCTAATTGAGACTGCGACTTCCATGCCGTCGGTGGCCTCTTCGATGACAACGCCACGGTCCTGTATCTGTAGCACAGTGCCCACTCTTCTTCCGTCGGATGTGATTAGAGACACCTTTGGCCTCAGGATGCCTTGGATGCGGACCCCGACAATGGCGGGGTTCTTATGACGGAAGACATAGTCGGGAATCAGCTGCAGTTTCCCAGGCCTCACAATACTGGCCAGTGAGTCGGCCTTTACCTGCTCCCGCTTGACGATGAGCCATGCGTTGTACTCGTCGTACAGTCTGTAGATGACCTCGTTGACAAAGACCTCGACTCCATACTCCGCAGCGAGTTCCTCGACCTCGGGTGCGAGCTTGACATTGAACCCCAGAACGACGGCATTGAGCGGGTCGGTGTCACCAGCAGCACGAGCCTCAAGGATGTCACGTCTGACGATGGTGCCCACGTCCGCCACTCGAACGGGCACTTTTCGCTCCTGAAGGAACTGAGTCACCGCCTCCAGCGAGCCAAGAGTGTCAGTCTTGAGTACGATTCCGGACGAGTCGCGCTGAATCCTAATTGAGGACACCTCATCCCTGACTCTCTTCTTCATTTCCTCAACCAGAGAGAGGTCCTCAACCACGTATACGGGTGCTCCCGCCACAGCCCCATGGATGTCAGGAGACACTATCTTGACGCCGGCAGCAGCGTGAACCTCCGACACTGGCAAGAACTTCTCTCTCGGGTCGCGAATCTCATCTAGTGGTCGTGGCTGAAGAAGAGAGCGAATCTTGGCAACGATGGGCTCCTCTAGGCCTCCAACGACAATAGTATCGGTCTTGCGAAGGACGCCCTCGTAGATGATGGTGTCGAGTGTGACCCCTAGACCTGTCTCCTCTCGGACTTCGAGCACTGCACCCTTTGCCGGACCAGTGGAAACCCTCAGGCGGTCTCTCATGTACTGCTGTGTGAGACCTGCAAGGACCATCAGCAGTTCAGGAATGCCATCCCCTGTCTTCGCACTGGTTGGGACAATCGCCGCGTTCTTGGTGAAGTCCTGAATGCGGTCAAATCTCTCGGAGGGCACCCCATTGGCTGACAGAGCACCCACGATGTCATAGATGCGTCGGTCCACCTCACCTTGTGTTGAGACACTCTGCGCGCTCATCGACTGAACCAGACTCATCCCTGGTCGGTGCTTCCATCCGGGAATCTTGTCCAGCTTGTTGGCTGCCACCAAGAAGGGTGTCTTGCCGGACCTGAGTATCTTTAGCGACTCATATGTCTGCGTCAGAGGGCCTTCAGTAATGTCGATGACAAGTATCGCTATGTCTGCAATTGCTCCTCCGCGCTTCCTGAGGTTGAGATACGCCTCATGTCCGGGAGTGTCAATGAATAGGAGGCCCTCGATGGCCAGCTGAGTCCTTATGGTCTTTAGGAGGTCACCACATATGGAGATGAGTGTCTCAGTGGGAAAGAATGACGCGCCGATGTGCTGGGTGATTCCAGCCACTTCACGCTCCTGGACTGCGGTTCCTCGCATCTTGTCGAGCAGCGAGGTCTTGCCGTGGTCGATGTGGCCCAGGATGGTTACGATTGGTGAACGGAGCCTGCCGGTTGGACCTGATTTCGGCTGAGACATGGAGCGCACCTCATAAGCAGACACGCACCGGGCACGCCCCGCGGATTTATGAAACTGTCGTTAGCATCGACTCTGCCGCATGAGTTGTCATGACCAGTCACCGCATGGCAGAGGCTGACGCAGGGGGGCATTCAATTCCGTACTTGTGCATATCAGGCAATGTTGTTTCCTCTACCGACTCCGGACTCGACTTCTGCAGAGTCGCTAGCATCCGACATTCTAAAATAGACGTCCCAGAAGGCGGCCCATGACGTAACAGGGTCAAGCTACGCTCTTGACGAACGCGGTGATTCATAATGGAGAAGTCGCTTGTAATTATTAAGCCCGACGGAACAGTCAGAAGGACTGTGGGTGCGCTTGTAGTCAAAGCGCTCATGGACCGCGGATTCAAGATTCGCGCGTTCAAGGAGATGAAGGTCCCAAGGTCACTGGCAGAGCTTCATTATGCGGTGCATGAGGACAAGCCGTTCTTCCCTTGGCTTGTCGACTTCATAACATCTGCACGGGTTCTTGTGATGATTCTTGAGGGTGAGAACGTGATTCAAGGGGTCCGTGACGCGCTGGGTGCGACCTTTGTGCAGAAGGCGGCCCCGGACTCGCTGAGAGGGCGCTATGGTATATGGTCAGGGATAAACATTGCACACGCATCTGATGGTGCAGAGACTGCTACAAATGAGATAGAACTCTGGTTGGAACATGGCGGAGTTGAGGAGTCCAATAGAGCCGAGGATGACGCACGTGCATACGTCAAGAAGTACGGGTCTTCAGGAGTGGACTTCACACGGGAGATCAGGGAGGTCATCAGCACTGCCATCAAGAGTCGTGATGCCTCGAAAGATGTCGTAAAGTCGCTTGTGGACCTGTTGAAGAAGGACTCCAAGGGCATAGGCTCCAAGGAGATAGAGTCTCTGGCCGCAGCGATAGTCACTTCAATCCGAGAAGAGATCGAAAAGAGTAAGTGAGATGGCAAGGTGGCCCAGCGGCCACCTCTGTGCATTCACTCACTGGGAGTAGGCGGTCGCTCAGCCCCGGGCAGCCTTGCCACCCTTCTCGTAGCCCGCAGTCCACTTGGTGTCGCGGGGTTTCTTCCCCCGGTCGAGGCTTGCCACCTTACACTTGTTGGAGCAGAACCACAATACGGCACCATCCTTTGTCCTGACAAAGGCCATTCCCGTACCGGGTTCGATGTCCTTGCTGCAGAAAACGCACTTCTGTGTCCCAACCACCGCTACCGCCTCCGCGTCTTGCGTGCCTCACGCTCTGTCTCTCGCAGTATCAAGATGTCACCCATACGAACAGGGCCCTTGACATTCCTTGTCAGAACTCTGCCCTTGTCCCTTCCGTCAAGAATCTTGACGCGAACCTGTGTGATCTCACCAGTCACGCCAGTGCGACCCAGCAGCTGAATCACTTCGGCTGGTATTGACGGCTCTTTCTCTTCGGTCATGGGAGTCCCTCACAAGGGTTTACTTGCGAAGCCCTGCAATCTTGTCGACTACATCAGCGACAAGGTCCTTTGCCTTTCCTTCAACTATGATTGCAACCGCGGCCGTGGGGCGCTCTACTCCTGCGGCGGTCCCAAGGTCATTCTTGCTCTTGACGAAGATGTAGGGGACCTTCTTGTCATCGCAGAGCCCAGGAAGGTACATGGTGATTTCTGGGGGTTCCACATCCTCTGCAATCAGGACCAGTCTTGCGATTCCACGTTCGATTGACTTCGTGGCCTCATTGATACCTTTCTTGATCCTGCCAGTGTCCTTCGCAGACTCGAGCGCTTCAAGTGCTTTCTTCTGGAGTTCTTCAGTTGCTTCCCAGTCGACAAAACTCGGCTTAGGCATTTGGTCTTACCTCTGTTTTCACGTCATTGGTATGGTAATGGAATGCGTCCTGAGTGGTCGCATCCCAATGGCTCTCGGGATGTCGCTTTTTAAAACTGCCGAACTAACCGCCGGGCGCTGTCAGTAAAGTGTTCTTATGGTTCGCATCAGACTTGCTTTGTCAACACCAGCAAGTATCGAGTGGCGCTCGCGTCGCTCCATCAGGTCCAGTGCATGAACGATATACTCGTAGAAGAGCCCTGGGGTCATTGACATGGCCTTCAGAGAGGTGGGCAACCCTCGTGATTCCATCAGCTTGTGAATACTCTCCTGTGACTGTATGGCATATCCACGCTCCTCCAGATAGTGTAGACACAGCGGAGTTGCAAAGATGACCTGCATACCGTGTAGGTCATGATTTCGCCGCTCCATCGCATGAGATATGGAGTGCTCTGTGCCTGAGCACGGTCTTGAGCTACCAGCAATGCACATCGCCCGTCCTGCGTCAATCTCAGCCCGCACCAGTACTTCCAGACTGCCGTCAGTCAATACGCTGTTCAAGGCGTTTTCGGTGACTCTGTAGGCGTCCTCGTTGAAGGACTCCCCGAAGTTCTCATACGCGAATCTCCATTCGCTGAGACTGGATGCCTTGCAGAGGATGTCACCAACCCCAGCCAGGTTGAGACGGGGGGGAGCCCTCGAGATGATGTCCAAGTCTGCAACGACAGCAATGGGAGTCTTGCACTTCTTCGAGTACTTGAAGCCATTATGGCTTACCGAGGCGACTTCACTGGCAATTCCATCGTGTGACGCCGCTGTTGGGATCGATATCCAGTCGAGGCCTGTGGCGGTCGCTATGAGCTTGGCTGTGTCGATGCTGCGGCCCCCACCAAATCCGATGACAACCCCATTGATACCGCCGGGTGTATGCGCCTCCGGGTCGTCCGACACCTTGACCCAGTTGGGAGTCACAGATAGCAGAGACTCGAGCTGCCCCCGGTAGTCGCGGAGTAACCCCTCATCGGTCACACAGGTCACAGTGTCATAGCCAGAGGTGAGCTGTGATAGCCTCTTGAGGCCTCCAGCCTCGACAATGACTTGACTCGGACAATGATAGGACATCAAATCAGCTCACAGAGGACGTTCCCGTGTCTCAGTTAAGTGCTTCTATCAGACGTCAGTGGCATGTCATGCAGCTGGTGTTACCACAGTCATACGACATCTGAAATCCAGAGTGACAGTCCATGTTTCACATCGACCAACTGGAGCTTGACCGAATGACACAATATGTGAAGGTCGCCCTCATGGGTTCGGGCTTTGCAGGCAAGTCGACCCTAATCAGACTCCTGACTGATGGAACCCAGAAACCGGAGACAAACTATCGTCCAACTGCAGGAATGGACTGCGGCACCATAACCATTGATGCCGATACCAAGGTGACACTGGTGGAGATGGGCGGTCAGTCGCATTTTGAGTTCTTGTGGCCGGACTTTCTACAAGGCAGCAGTATGGTCGTGATAGTGACCGAGAGCACTCCGAAGGCCGTTCTGCAGACGCGCCAGATAATGGAGAAATACAAGGACAAACTCACGGGCAGGCAGATCATCGCCATAGCGAACAAGCAGGACATACCGGGGTCTCTGAAGCCTGAGTCAGTACAGGACCTGCTCGGTGTCCCAACATACGGGATGGTGGCCATCGACCCTAAACAGAGAGTGCACGGCTACAGGGTCCTGCTCGAAGGCATCCGTGAGATGATGCAGGTGGCGGCCTAGCTGCAGTACTCCTGTCAATAGGGGAAGGCTTTTATTCGGTGCAAGGAAAGCAAAACAAGCCCAGGACACGGGCGAGTGAGCTGGAAACCCAGCTATGGGAATCTGGCGAGTCCGTCCGGGATTAGTGTCTTTTGGGTGAGAATCTTACCTTCGAGGTCAGGACACCTTGGAAATCACTATCATTCGAAAGGATAAGGACCTGATACATTTCCTGATCGAGGGAGTCGATGTGGCATTCGCAAACGCGCTCCGGCGGACGATGCTTACCCGACTCCCCGCGATGGCGATACATGAGGTGCTCGTCCTTGAGAACACCAGTGTGATGTACGATGAGATTCTTGCGCATCGCCTCGGTCTGGTTCCACTCGTCACGCCGCTGGAAGACTACAATCTGCCCAGCGAGTGTGAGTGCGAAGGAAAGGGCTGTTCTCTCTGTCAGTGCACACTGACACTGGAGAAGGAGGCGGGCAATCAAGAGGTAGTCGTATATTCTCGCGACTTGTCCTCACAAGACCCGAAGGTGGTTCCAGCCACAGGTGACATCCCTCTTGTTAAGCTAGCTCCCAACCAGAGGCTGATCATAGAGGCATATGCAAGGCTTGGCACTGGTCTGGAACATGCGAAGTTTCAACCTGTTGCAACAGTAGCCTACAAGTATGTGCCGATTGTAAGCATCAACGACGAGAAGTGCAACCGCTGTGCGGAGTGCGTAGAGGTCTGTCCTAGGGGAATCCTGTCGCTTGATGGCAAGACCGTCTCCACGCAGAATGTTCTCAACTGCACACTCTGTGAGATGTGCGTAAGGGCCTGCGAACCGGGAGCCATCACGATTGAGCCCAAAGAGGACAGCTTCCTGTTCAAGGTTGAGTCCACGGGAGCTCTTCCTCCAGAGGAGATCGTGGAGAGAGCAGCAGAGATACTGAAAGAGAGAATCAGAGTGGCCCTTGACTTTGCCAATACACTATAGGAGTGGAAATCATCAATGGTCAGGACCGGTTCAACAGACCCCAACGTGCGCGCTCTGGTCAATGCGCTCCGCAAGGCTTCTACCAAGAACGACGCAAGAGTGTGGAAGAGAGTTGCGGAGCTGGTTTCCCGCCCAACCAGACAGCGTGCTGTAGTCAACCTAGGAAAGATAGAACGTCACTCGAATGACGGTGATGTGATAGTGGTGCCGGGCAAGGTTCTCGGTGCCGGTGTGCTTACCCATAAGGTTGTTGTAGCCGCGCTGAGTGCGTCTGCCTCAGCTCGGGCAACAATTGTCGCCGCAGGAGGCTCGCTCATCACAATCGACGAGCTCGTGACGCGGGTGCCTAAGGGTAGTGGGGTCACCATAATTACATGAGGTGTTCAACATGAGCGAACAGAGAGAGATAGTGTTCGATGCTGACCGCATCATACTCGGCAGGCTGGCTGCCAAGGCGGCAAGAGCGGCACTGATGGGAAACAGAGTCGTGATTGTGAACGCAGAGAAGGCAATTATCACGGGTGACAGACACACAGTCATCAGTATATACAAGGAGAGGCGCAACATCCGAACCTCATACAAACCGCAGAAGGGCCCATTTCATCATCGCCGACCAGACAAGATGGTCAGACGTGTGATACGCGGAATGCTTCCGTATCCCGCACCTCGTGGCAAGGCAGCCCTCAAGCGCGTCACGGTGCACATTGGAGTGCCTAAAGAGTACACTGAGAGGGAGAAGGTCATACTGGAAGAGTCACGCTATTCCAGTCCAAGGAGGAAGTGCATCACCATACGTGACCTGAGCTACGAACTTGGATGGAGAAGCAAGGGGGTGACATAGGAATGCGAGTTGTAGTCACTTCAGGTAAGAGAAAGACCAGCATTGCAAAGGCCACTATCAAGAGTGGTGCGGGACGAGTACGCATCAATGGACAGCCCCTCGAGATATATCAGCCGGAACTCGCACGAATGAGGATTATCGAGCCACTCGTGCTGTTTGGCGATGGCTGGAAGTCCTACGACATAAGCATCAAGGTCAGTGGTGGGGGTTTCATGAGCCAGGCGGACGCTGTAAGGATGGCGATTGCTACAGGCCTGATAGAGATGAGCCAGGACTTCGAGGCGCGTTCTAGGATGTTAGAGCATGACCGGACGATGCTTGTTGGCGATCCACGACGAACCGAGCCAAAGAAGTTCGGTGGGCCATCAGCCCGTTCCCGAAACCAGAAGTCATACAGGTAAGGTGCTTGCGAGATGATTATCCCCGTGAGATGTTTTACATGCGGAAAGGTCGTCGCCGACAAGTATGAGCAGTTCAAGCGCGAGGTCAGACAGGGCGAAGACCCCGCGATTGTATTGGACAGGCTCGGACTGACACGGTATTGCTGTCGAAGAATGCTTCTGTCACACATCGACATCATTGACAGCTTCATGGCTTTTGCCACAACAGACTCGATGGAGGCCAAGTAGAGTGAGCGAAGGAGAAATCTCAGACGCACAGCTGCTGACTTCAATGGACAAGTATCTTGCAGCGGGCTGTCACATTGGAACACAAGTCAAGACACAGGACATGGAGCCATTTGTCTACAGACAGAGACCTATCGGGTTATACGTGCTTGATGTGAGGAAGACCGATGAGCGAATACGGACTGCGGCCAAGTTCATTTCGAGGACGAAACCCGAGAAGGTAGTCATAGTCTCAGGTCGTGTATACGGAAAGCGACCCGTGGAAACCTTTGCGTACTACATTGGCGCATCCGCGTTCACGGAACGCTTTGTTCCCGGTACGTTCACCAACCCGAGTATGCGAGGACCAAGGACATACATCGAACCGGGACTCGTCATACTCACTGACCCGAGGACAGACCAACAGGCCTTGGAGGAAGCATCCCGCATTGGAGTCCCAGTCATCGCGCTCTGTGACACAGACAACGTGACAACCAATGTCGATCTGGTGATTCCCTCCAACAATCGTGGAAGAAAGGCGCTGGCACTAGTCTACTACCTGCTGACCACCCAAGTCTTGAGAGAACGTGGGGACATCCCTCCTGACGGAGAGACTGCATTTACCCCCGAGGACTTCGAACCACAGGTTCAGAGAGTCTAGCTGAGAATGGATATGACGCCGCTGGTGGCGTCCACCTCCACTCTCTGGCCAGTCTGAAACTGTGTCACATCCACTTGGTCGACTGCAGGAATCTCGCCGATTATGCACCCGACAGCCACGACAGGGTCAGTGGTCTTGTTGATTATTGCAAGTGGTGCCCTTCTACCCTTGCTGAGCGCGTAGAGGACGTAAGAGCCCACTGTACTCCCCTTGCCGGCAGGAAAGACCAGCACCTTACCCGAGATGGACTTTCCTTCGAGCGGATGGCCCTTTTCCACAATGACGCCAGTTGCCGGGTCACAGCCTCCGTAGAAGGAGATGTCGGACGGACTATAGAGCACCTCTCCGGTCACTTTGCCTTTGAATATCCGGCGACCCTGAATCATCCTGAGATTGCCTCCCTTATGCATTCGTCAGCGCTTCTGATGAGCGTCTTGAACTTGTTCTTGCCCCGGGCATAGAAGCATGCCTTTGCAGAGTCTGTCATCAGGCCCTTGAAACGTCCTTCCAGCGGCGCTACGGCGCAGCAGGCATCGCTCACAAGATTAGCTCCTGCTCGTTCTATAATGTCATAGTAGCCCATTTTGATTGCCAGTTCCTTTGTAGGTCTTGCTGTGGTAATCCACACGGTCTTGCCCTTACGGACCTTGTGTCCGTCAAGCATCTGTGCAATGTGCGCAATCTCGCCAATGCTTGCATGAGGACAACCAATGCTGATGAAGTCGATGTCTGCACCCTCATCGTCAAGCTTGGTCCTGGCACGCTCAATGTCATCTTGGGTCACAGTCAGGGTCTTATCCGGAACAGGGGTCCTGTTCGGAGTGATTCCCTCCATGTGGAAGATGGCAACACCACCGTAAGTCGCTATTGAGGCGCAGAACGACTTCAGAGCATCTGTAGTCACCCTTGAAACACCGACAATGTATGGGACTGCGCTCTTCGTCCGCTCGCCAATCACCTGGCCCAGAAGACCAAAGTCGTCATTCGTGTCCAGTTGAGCCTGCACATCGTACCTGACTTCGGCGACACGGTTCTTGTCCAGATGAAGGCCGTACTCTGCAGTGCGACCTGTCAGGGCAGCAGCAAGTGCACTGGGACCGCCTTCTCGGTTCGTCCTCGCACCAATGACAGAGTTGGCAAAGCAGACCGCAGAGGACTCGGCCCATGCCACACTCTCACCGTAGTGCGGCAGGTTGCCTATCAGGTATGGTGTACATGTACAGGTAGTTATCACGCCCATTCTCTCAAAGGCATCTACGACCCTCTGCTGGTCCCTAGCAAAGTCTGCGGAGATGCCGTGCTTTTTCCACTCCTGCATGTCCATCCCGGCGGGGTTCAGGGTGGTCAGCACTCGAACCCGTCCGTCTTCGGCCAGGTCAGATAGATACTGAAGCCCCTCTTCGCCCAGATTGTGATATGACACGCCTGCAATCTGTACACTTGTCACAGGTATAAGCCGCTGGGCACCATAAATCTCTCCCAGACTGGTTATGAGCTCCATGGACTTCCTGACAGCAGTCCCGTGCTTGCCCTCAAGCATCTCTTTCTCTTCACGAGTCAGTTCCATTAGCATACACCGCCTTAGTACTTGGACATGTCCACCTTCGGAAACTCAGCCTTGCCAAAGCCCTTTCCCTTGCTGTCTAGGACCTTTGTACAGTCAAAGCCCACCTTTGTGGTCATCTTAGTACCGGGATCAGCGCTGGGGTCAAGCGAACTGCCGGGTTCACGGTCCTTGATCAACAGGTCCACATCCGCCTGGAACCGAGTGGCCATGGCCCATTCGCGCTCCTCCTCATCATAGATGTCTATGTCATCATCATACACCCAGATGTGTTTTGCACTGCTATGACCTGAGAATGCGGCCTCAATCGCTCTGAGACCGTCATCTTCGTTCTTCTTGCGAATCTTGACGGCGACATGGAGCCAGCTCGCTCCGCCCGGAGTAAGACTCACATCGAGCACATCAACACCCCGTTCCCGAATCTTCCGGAAGATGGTTGGTTCGCGTGGCATGCCCATCAGAAGCTTGTGTTCAAGGCGACCGGGCAGCAGCGCCTGCCAGACAGCAGTCTTTCTGTGAGTTATCTTGCGCACCTCGAAGACGGGCTCCTGCCGGACCAAGTCTACAGTCTCTGTGAGGTCTATGAACGGTCCTTCGGAGTGCTTCTCCTGTAGAAAGACTCGACCTTCAAGTACAAACTCGCAGTCTGCAGGGATTCGGAGGTCGACGGTCTTGGCCTTTGTGACTCGGATTGGTCTGAGTGCATTTGCAATCTCCAGCTCGTCAATCCCGGTCTCCACCGATGTAGCTGCGGCAACCAGCACTTCGGGGGTGTTGCCCACACAGTATGCCACGTCGAGCTCACCGGCCCTCTGCAGGAACTTGTGGAAGTCCCGTCCGCTCACAATCCGTGTTGACATCCGAGTCTTGTCTATCTGCATCGCCCTGTGAAAGTCGAGGTTCTGACCGTACTCGGGGTCTGAGGAAACAACCACTGCGGAGGATATGTAGGGCCCACCATCGACGACGTTGTGTCTCAGTATTGGGAGTTCATCAAGGTCTACTCTTTGTCGGACTACCTCTTGACAGGGAGCGTCCTTGACGAGTTCCGGGGGACTACGCTTCTCAATGGCATTGGACAGTGTTGGAATGAGATCAGGAATCTCAATCCCGAAGTAGTCAGCTATCTGGGCCTTGCTACAGAAGAGATTGCCGGCCACTCTGAAACCGGCTTCCTTGACAGACTCGAGCAGCACTGGAGTCGGTTCCAGTGCTTTCAGGATGCCTGCAATCTCGAGGTTCTTGGAGACCGGGGTCTTGATGACCCGGATGCCCGCTCTCTTCACAAGCCCCTCAATGTACTTCTCTAGTATCAAGACATAACACCTCACGTACCAAAGTTAGTGACCCAAAGCTCGGCGGCACCCGCCTTCTTCAACGCCTTACCGATTGCACTTGCTGACTTGGGGTCTGGAGCCAGCGCTATCATGTTGCCACCTCGTCCGGTGCCGGTGAGCTTTGCGCCGACAGCACCGTTTTCACGGGCAACTGCAACGAGCCTATCCAGTTCTGCACACGACACGGTCAAGTCCTGAAGCAGTTCGTGGTTCCGGTCCATTAGTTGACCGGTTCGATCCAGGTCAAGTCTCAGAAGGGCGTGTCTGGCGTCCTCAACGAGGTGAGCGTACTCGTCGGCAATGTTGCTGAACCAAGAGGGGTCGTGTTCTTTCTTGGCCTTCACATCATCGACTACCCTCTTCGTGCTGGCGGTTATTCCGGTGGCAGCAATTACGAGACTCAGAGGACGATCGAGTCGCAGCTTTTCGAAAGTCGGAGGGGCATTTGGATTGGTCTTGAACCAGATGAGACCGCCAAATGTCGAGCATGTGTTGTCCACGCCGGAAGGAGTGCCATGGTATCCCTTTTCTCCCTCATATGCGGCTTGGTTTATCTGGTCGTCATTGAGGCCCAGTCTGAACTCGGAGTTCAGAGCACGAGCTAGAGCCACACAGCTGGCTGCACTGGCACCGATTCCAGATGCGCATGTCAGGTTCCCCTCGAACAGAATATCGATTCCCTGCCTTGTCAGGTCAATCCCTAGGTACTTGACGATGTTGTCAATCGAGGCGCTCTGTTCTTCAGCCTTCTCTTGCTTGTAACCTGGTACTGCGGGCCGCTTGTCCTTGAGTGTCCAGCCGGGTTTCGAGGATCTCTTCACTCGGGCGATAGTCTCGGCCGCGATTCCGGCCGCCAAGGACGGAAGCCCGTAGACCACGAAGTGCTCTCCGAAAAGAATCGTCTTGCCTTTTCCGGTTCCAACTGACATTCTCTCATGCTCCGGTCGAATTGGGCGACTCGTGACAGTCGGTGCTTTTGAAGTCTTGCTTCGACAGATTTCTAACTGGTGTGATGGAGTACTCATCACAGCCCTACGAGGTGCCGCAATTGTCACAACAGAATCCCAGTGAGTTGAGAGTGGTGGACCTGTTCTGTGGTGCAGGAGGGTTCTCGACGGGCTTCGCAGGTCTGGGTGAGCACACCGCTCATCTTGCGTTCGACAACGATTCCCAGTTTATGGACACATACAGACGGAACTTCCCTCACGCTCGGGCTGTGCTTTACGACATCAGTGAACTACACTCCACTCAGATAGAGCACATTCTGGGAGGCAGACCAGACATCCTGATTGCATCGCCGCCATGCGAGGAGTTCAGTCTGGCAAATCCGCGTAGTGAACACTCAGCAGCAGAGAGAATCTACGGAGATGGCAGCGCAAGATTAGTACTGGACACCATTCGTCTCATTGGGGACCTGAGGCCCAAGGTTTTTGTTGTTGAGAACGTCGCAGCACTCGTGATGTCGGGAGGAAGGGAGATTGTGCAGTGGGAGTTTGAGCGAGTCGGCATCGGTGATGTGAAGTTCAACATGATATACGCGCACCGTCATGGCGTGCCATCAAGACGCGCACGGGTGTTCATCAGCAATCTCGAACTCAGACTGCCTCAGAGAAAGCCACCCACTGTAATGGAAGCCATAGGTGACCTCCCACCTCTTGGCCTTGATGCACTGTTGGACCCAGGTAGATGTGTGGCCAATCACCAGCTGAAGCCGTTGACAGAGGAGGACCTGAAGAGGATTCGGAGGACCCGCTCGGGACGAGGAGCCAAGTACTTCACGACCGGCGGACGCAGTCTGCCCAACTGGGTCAGGTTGAAACCAGACTCGGTTGCTTCATCGGTCATTGGACTCTCTAGGTATGTTCATCCATTTGAGAACCGGCTTCTATCTGTGCGCGAACACGCAAGACTCATGAGCTACCATGACAGCTTCGTGTTCTTAGGACCGATAGAGAGTCAATACAATCAGGTCGGCGAGAGCGTACCACCACTGCTGTCCAGACTGATTGCGCAGGAGGTCATATCACAAGTTGAATGGTGAGCCAAACAATGTCTTCGTGGTCTTGCACAGCGTACACTCTGTCTACCGGGTCGTTGAGACCGCCCAAGTCGTCTACGGACTCGGCTTTCCGACGCTGGCCATCTCAAAGGCAGAGGGCTCAGCGGCACAGACGGGGATTCCTGAAGCCAACAGACTGGCCTTGAAAATGAAGCGTAGTTTCATGGTGTTGCCTGATCTCCCAGACGTGATTGAGGCACTCGGTGTGGATAGGCCTCTGATGATAACCTCTCCAATGCTGACCAAGGAGCGGGTGGACTTCAACACTCTTGCGCAAGAGGTGAAGAGCGGTCAAAGAGTGATGATAGCGCTGTGTGGGACGAGCAGTTCGTTCTCGAGGAAAGAGATGGACCTTGGAGAGTGTCGCAGCCTGGATGCGGTCGTGGACATAGGTCCGGTCGGTTCAGCAGCCGTCATTCTCTACAACGTGCGTAGCAGGTTGGGAGAAGGATAGCTGAAAAGGAGAAGGTGGTGGGCTGGAGGAGATTTGTTCTCGTGACGCTGAGTGAGTCACGACTTGAACTCTTGGTCCTGTGACACAGCATGCGCCACAGTCTGACCACTTGGACCCAAACCAAGTATCATAGCCAAGCTAGACCACCAACCCAATCTACGCCAGTCTCGACCCACGCTGTGGCAGGTCAATTCTGAGCGTACGACGGGAAGCTACGGAATCAAAGATAAACGTTGCCACACAGCAAGGACAAGGTCACGCTGGGAATCACAACACCATCTCCAAGCGACGCTCTTGACCGTTATCGGCCGTCACTATTCTGAGTCTGCTACCCACATCATTCACCCGCAGGACGCTGAGTGTGATCTCCTGCCCGTCCAAGCACACAGTTGACGGCCTTCTGACAATCCCACGGACCTCAAACACCAGTTTCCGTCTCGGGGGTTTCCAGTCGCCCTTGCGTTGTCCCACAGTCAACAGGAGCGACCTCTCGGAAGACTCTGTGCTGAATAACACAGTTGCGGAGGGGCCATCCTGAGAGACCCCGTCATCCTCATAGAACTCGAACTTGCCACATCCCTGGGGATAGACTGCAAGTATGAGGTCGCCTTGGTTCTTATCTGTGTTCTCGGTGACCGTTCCCATAGGCACAACAGACCCTCCTCTGACGTAGACCGGCAATAACTCGAGGGGCGCATCCACAACAATCTCTCTTGGTCCCTCAAAGGACTCGTCGGTCCAGAAGTCAAACCATTTGCCTGCAGGAAGGTAGACGGTGCGGGACACTGAGCCCTGCTCTAGGACCGGAGCCACAAGCAACGCAGGACCCACCATGAACTGATCTTCGATTCCCTGGGCTCTTGCATCATCCTGAAACTCAAACGCCATGGGTCGCATTATGGGGTGACCTGTCCGACTGGCATGCCTAGCCAAGGAGTAGAGGTAGCGGAGCAGTCTATACCGGAGAGACACATACTCTCGTGACACAGACTCTATCTCCTTGCCAAATGCCCATGGTTCCTGACGCGCAGTGTTCATGTTCGAGTGATTACGGAAGAACGGATAGAAGCATCCTACCTGATACCAGCGTGCGAGCAGCTCCGGTGTCACGTCCCCCATGAAGCCCCCCACATCAGCGCCACAGAAGGGCACTGCTGAGAGACCCAGGTTCAGAAGCATTGGAATAGACATGCGGAGATGCTCCCACGTCGAGTGAATGTCACCGGTCCATGTTGCAGCATAGCGCTGATATCCAGAGAAACCGGAGCGCGTCAAGACAAAGGGACGTTGGCCCGGATGTGTCGCCTTCAACCCGTCAAAGACCGCATTGGCCATCAAGAGCCCGTAGACATTCCTCAGGCGTGGTTCCCAAGGGCGCCCTTCAGAGTCAACCACAGAATCCATGGAGTACTCCTCCTTGAGGCCATCGTATATGCAGTTGCTTGGTTCGTTCATGTCAATCCAGCTGCTGTTACTGACCCCACAGGACGCAAGTCCAGCATATTTGGAGCCAAACCACTCACGGACCTCAGCACGGGAGAAGTCAGGGAACACGGTCTCACCGGGCCAGACGATACCCACATAGAACTGGCCGTCACGTCGCCTCAGGAAGTAGCCCTTTGATACGCCCTCTCTATACATGTCATAGCTGTCGTCGACCTTCACGCCAGGATCGATGATCGTCATCACACGGAAGCCCTTCTTGGCCAGCTTTCGAACAAATGCACTTGGATCTGGAAACACGACAGGATTCCATGTGAAGAGCCGGTACTCGTTCATGTACTCGATGTCAAGCACGATGGTATCACAGGGGATGCGTCGCGTTCGAAACTGCTCGGCTATGTCGAGGAGGTCTCGTTCACTCTCATAGGTCATCCATCGGGACTGCTGATAGCCCAGTGCCCACCTTGGTGGGAAGCGAGGCCTACCAGTGATTGATGCGTAGCGCTCAACCACATCGGCCATCGAGGGGCCTGCAATCACGTAGAGGTCAAATGGACCACCTGATGCACCTATGGTGAAAGAGTCGTCTGAGTTGGACCCAAGGTCGAAGGAAGTACGATAGCTATTGTCAAGGAACACACCACATGCCTTACCCTTACTGAGAATGATCAGGAAGGGATTGCTCTGATAGATGGGGTCTGCGTCGATTGTGCTGTACGCGTTGTCGGTGTTCCACATCTCATACCTCCGACCTCTCTTGTCGAGGCCCCCGGTCTTTTCCCCAAGCCCATAGAATCGTGCATCATCAGGCATCACGAACTGGCACAAGAACCCGTCTCCGTCCATTAGAGGACCGCGGGGTAAGGTCTGAAGGAGGAGGTCCCCGGAGGGGTCACTCACACCGAGTGCAAATGGCGTCTTCTGCGCCCGTACGTTGACCCCCTCAGTCTGGACAGAGATAGAATCTGATTCATCCACCACCGTCACAGAGACTTCTTCAGAGAACGGAACACGTGAGAAAGACTCGTGGTCTCTGTAGACACGGTCCCCATGTGCAACCTGTACTCGTACTAGGCTGGGGCTGAGGAAGGACACCCTCACTCTGCCGTGTGAACAGAGCAACTCGACACTGGACTTCTCAACCGAAAAGGAAGTCACATCACCCAGATGACTTGACAAGACGCATCCCTTGAGGGGTTGCGAAACCGATGTACTTTTCTGCATTGCTCTAGAACAGAAAGATTCCGAAAGGTTCATGCAGAAACATGACGGTATGAGCAAAGGTCTTGACAGATGAGTTTGCTTGGGCCAGACGACTTCGGACTGGGAAGAAAGGGGCGGGCTAAGAAACTAGCCAGAGACCTCTCTCCTGAGTTGCACAGGACGATTGAACAATGGCTCGAAGAAACGGACGAGTCGGTAGCATTGGATCGAATACGGGAACTTGTCGGTCCGGAGGAAGCAGCACTCATTCTTCGTCACCATAGGGAGAAGTCAAGGACTGGAAAAGTGGAACGAAGGATATCGGCAGACCGCAGAGTCGATGACTGAGACTAGAGTACAACTCAGAGATGATCATGTGACTGCCAGAGACGAAACACAGGAGCCTCAGAAGGTGCCGACCATAGTGCACATCGCCACAGTCTTGAAACGGAGTAGGAATGCTCAGCAGACATCAGAGGTGTGGACTGGCAGAAATGGGGATGGAGCCCCAGGCGAGATCTGTTCCAAGGCGGACTTGTCCGGTCTCGTTTGAACTCGCGACTTCCTCATAGTAGCGCAAGAGACTCTCAGATGAGCTCGCTGCGGTCTTACCAAGGAGGCGATCTAACCGATCTAAGCTACTGGGGCTTATCTGTAGCACAACGGGTACCCCCCGTTGTACGCTGGGCAAAGTTCTGGATGCGCGTGAGATAAAGGTTTCGAACTGAAGTTCTCATGATAGCCGGCAGCCTGCAGTGTGTCCGCGGCAGAGTAGTGATTCTGCCCATGTATGCCGAGGAGGCCTCAATTGCTGTACGAATCCGGAGAGAGGCGGCACGAGGCGGATGCTTCTATGGGCCCAGCTCATGCAAGGCGACCTTGTATTGACCCAGCTTTCCATCGTAGTTCCCGGCAGTGACTCCAAGAATGCCGGGGTGGTTGCAGACGGTCTGGACTGCCACTCGCATGGCCTCAGCCACACATCTCAGATTAAGGCCATTGATCACAATCTCCATTACAAAGTCACTTCCTTCTGGCACAAGCGTGTCTGGCACAACTGCCCTGAGTGTCGGGCAGAACCGCTCATTGGTTGATGCACGGAGTGTGCTGTATCTTGAGAAGGGTTTGGAGCCTGCACCCACAAGGCCTCCGGGGAACGGGGTATATGCGCCCTCCACACACTCTATTGCTTTCACCGCGGCCATTCCGCTCGTCATTCCCGACTCGATATCGCGGCAGAAGTAGATTATGTTGCCGCCTGCCACGCCCTTGGTTCTGCCAAAGTCGTTCTCGACAACGAAGGTACCGCTCATCCGTGGGACTAGCCACAGGGTTCTGCCATCTATGGGGCCCTTCTTGACCTGATAGCCGTCTCCAAAGAACGAGAGGGTCTTTCCAATTGGATACTCCTCCACAGAGTCTGGCGTTTCATCGTAGGCGCAAGCGGTGGGGCTGGGAAGCACGCACTGTCCGATTCGTGCAACAAGCTGACTCTCAAGGTCCTTCTTGCTGGCGGTTGCGAACACTACTCGCACACCGGGACGACCGTCAGGGGTGTCCTTTGGAGGCACTACAGACTCGATGCCCGCCTCTGCGGGAGACATTATGACGGATGTCGCGAATCCCGTGGCTTCTTGAGCGGTGACTCTTGCCCAAGCTTCGCTATATGCAGTTATGAGCGTGCGGTTCATGTGCATTGTGAAGCACTCTGCAAATGTGTCTTCGATGCGTACTCCGTTGACTCTCATGGTCGGTCCCAACAGAATCGAGGAGAGCGCTCCTTTTCATTTTTCCGAGGCATTTATCTCTGGAACCAGTTCTCCCGAAGCGAACACTGGATGACCATCACTCTTACACTCAGGTGTCCTCTAGACATGCCCATTGAGGCAGAAACAATCACCCCGGCGAGTTTTGCGGGCCAGACTCTGGAGAAGTCCTGCGCACTTGAAGTGAGACAGGGCAACAGAGTCCTAACGCTGGGAGATTTCTTCCATCTGGACGGGACAGTGGGCTCCAACCCAGATGATACAGAGGTCGTCGTGATTGGCGACCTGAGGATGGTGAAGCGGATTGGAATGGGTATGGACGGCGGGAGGATGACTGTCATTGGAGATGCAGGAATGTATCTGGGGGCAGAGATGAGGTCCGGACGGATACTTGTGAAGGGCTCTGTTGACGCGTGGGCAGGTGCAGAGATGAGTGGTGGTAACATCCAGATTGAGGGAGATGCAGGGGACTACCTGTGCGCGGGGTACCCGGGGAGCAAGCACGGGATGAGAGGGGGCCGCGTATTCGTGTCAGGCAATGCAGGTGCAGAGATGGCATCACATATGCACAGGGGGTTCATAGCGGTGAAGGGGCATGTGGGAGACCATGCTGCTGCAAGGATGAGTGGTGGGACGATAATGATAGGTGGGGCTGTAGGTCAGAGGCTCGGACTGGGAGCAACAAGGGGCATGGTGCTTGTAATGGGCAGAGCTGAAGCGATGCTGCCCACATACAGGTTTGGCGGGGTCTCTGCGCGAGAGTTCGTGTTCTACTATGTCCGATACCTCAAGTCAAGACGACCCGACCACATCCTCAACGAACTCGGTCCTGATGAGAGGTGGGTGAAATACATGGGAGACCTTGCAGAGGGACAACCGGGCATGGAGGTCTACTTGCGCGCATCATTGAATATGCATCTTGTGCCGTCGGGGTGGCCATGATGGAAGAGAGTGTGAACGTGGGAGCATATGCGAAGGTCCGGGAGATCATTGACCGCTGTGCTGAACTTCGGTGTTCCGCAACTGAGTTGAAGAACGGGGCCACACTCATAGACGCGGGCGTGAATGTGGAAGGGTCACATGAGCTAGGCAGGCTGATTGGCGAAGCTTGCATGGGCGGGCTTGGGAGCGTGAGGATTACTCAGATGCACATCGCTGAGATGACGTTGCCGGCAGTGGTCGTAGGCACAAACCGGCCCGTCATTGCCACGATGGGCTCGCAGTTTGCGGGGTGGTCCGTGAAGTCAACGACGTTCTCCGCAATGGCATCAGGACCTGCTCGGGCCCTGGCCCTGAAGGAATCTGGGCTCTTTGAGAAACTGGGCTACAGAGACGACTCGAAGATAGGAGTGGTCGTGCTGGAGACACGTCAACTGCCTGATGAGCGCGTGCTCGGGGAGATAGCTAGCGCATGCTGTATAGACCCCAGTGGGCTCTACTGCATAGTAGTGCCTACTGCCAGTCTGGCAGGTTCTGTGCAAATTGCCGCTCGCATTGTCGAGGTTGGGGTACACAAGATGCACTTGCTCGGATACAGTCTGGATGGTATGAGGACCGGGCATGGGGTGGCGCCAATTGCACCTGTGGCGAGCAGCGATGCAAAGGCGATGGGAGTCACGAACGATTGCATACTCTACGCTGGTAGAGTGTACTTCTACTTACGTCCCACTCCGGACGGCAGACTCGAGGAACTCGTCAACAGAGTCCCGTCAAGTGCCTCCTCTCAGTACGGCCAGCCATTCTACAAGCTCTTCAAGTCGGTGGGCTTTGACTTCTATAAGATAGACCCCAATCTGTTCAGTCCTGCAGAGGTGACTCTTGTGGACCTGACAAACGAGAGGACATACAGGGCCGGGAAGACTAATCCCGATGTCCTCAGAGAGTCACTGAAGGCAGTTGCAGAATAGGACTTGAAAGCGATTACGAACAGAGGACAACGTATTTGTGATGTGTGGAGTAGAGGACTGCCATGAGAGTAGAGGTCACATTCAGGGGTGTACTCGCCGGCTCGCTGGGAAGAGGACAGATGATCATGGAGCTCGATACGGGCTCCACAATTGCTCAACTCCTTCAGAAGATGATAGGGGTGGAGCAGAATGTCTTACGGATTTGGAAAGCACCAGAAGAAGTGGTCCGGGATGCCCTTGTACTTCGCAACGGGGTGGACATAGGTCTCACAGGAGACTTGGAAACGACACTTGTAGATGGTGATAGAGTCGTCATACTGCCGCTAGTCCATGGCGGCTAGACCGCATCGGCACCAGCTCGGACAGCCTGAGAGTTTAGCGGGAAGGTCTTCTCTGGGACCATGTCACGAAGTGCCTTTTCCAGCAGCTCAACTGACACCACGCCAGACCTCTTCGAGAACGCACCTAGCATGACCATGTTGGACATCATTCGGTTTCCCAATTCATCAGCAATACGCATTGCAGCCACCGGAACTATGTCGAAGCGGTTCGCATATGCCCTGTAATCGACTAGGTCGGGGTCTACAAGGACTGTGCTTCCCTCCTTGGCCTCCGAGATGTGCATGTCAAATGCCTTCTGTGACATCAAGATGGAGTAGTCGGCCTTCAGGACCTTCGGATACTTGATTGGACGGTCACTTATGACCACCTCAGACTTGGCGGATGTGCCTCTTGCTTCGGAGCCATAGCTCTGGGTCTGCACTGCTTCGAGACCACCATGAATCACGGCAGCGTGGGCAAGTACGACGCCAGCGAGTACGACACCCATTCCACCAGTGCCAGCAATCCTCACTTCAGTCTTCAATGTATCACCTCTGAGGCGCCATGTTGCGCATGGACACGGTCAGCTCTGGAAACTCACGGTCTACGAACTCGCCAAGGTCAATTCCGTTCTTCGTTGGGACGGAGAAGGTGATAGGGTCGTCCCTCTTTCGTACGGGTAGCCTCTTGAACCACTTGAGCATCTCCACAGCGTCGCCCATCTGGTTTCTTCGGCCATAGCCCGTGGGACACTGACTGAGGATCTCGATGAAGGAGAACCCTTTCGTTTCAAGCCCTTTCTTTATTGCGCGAGATGCCTGCACAGGATGTGCGGTGGTCCACCTTGCGACATACGCGGCACCCGCAGCAGCGACTAGGCGCGACAAGTCGAACGGGCGCTCGGGATTGCCATAGGGGGTAGTGGTGGTATTATCACCAGTGAAAGTGGTGGGTCCAACCTGTCCTCCCGTCATACCATACTGATAGTTGTTACTGCACACCACGGTCATCTCAATATTCCGACGTGCAGCATGGATGAGGTGATTTCCTCCAATTGCCGCCAGATCCCCATCTCCGCTTATCACGACAACTTTCAACTCGGGACGCGCAAGTTTCAGCCCGGTGGCAAAGGCGATGGCCCTACCGTGTGTAGTATGAAGTGTGTCTGCATTGAAGTGGGGAGAGGGAATCCATGCGCCACAGCCAATTCCGGACACAAAGGCAAAGCCATCAAGGCTCTCATGTCCGAGGTCGCGGACTGCTTTCAGGAAGGAATTGACAATTATACCATTCCCACAGCCGGGGCAGAACGGGGTCGCAAGACTCTCTCTGCGGAGATACTGAATGGCAAAATGCTCTTGTGGGGCACTCAAAGCAATCCCACATAAGCGGGAATTTGAGAGGCTAATAACCCATTCTGTATGCACAGGAGTTGGTCTGACCGTGCATAGTTCAGACAGCGAGTGCTGGGCCGTCACGAGTCACGCTGCACTGGACGCATCGGTGAGTGTGCCAGCCGACAGAGACTGACTGCACGCATGCCTGATGGGGGCTACGGCGGACACAGGCATCTGCCGCAATGAGCATCACTTTTAAGGCGACAAGTGGCGAAGGGACCGGTCTAGCAGATGGCTAGGTGAGTCAGTATGTCTGAAGTCGCAGCAATGAGAGCTTTCAACAGAGAGCTAGCAGCAGTCGTTGGCGCCACTGTGAATGTGACGACCAATGTGGGAAAGACCTACACAGGCACCCTAAAGGGAATAGACCAGAACACCCTTAGCATCATACTATCGGATGTACACTGTGTTGAGGACGAGGTCAGCATTCCGAAGATATTCATCTACGGTAGCAGTATTGTTTCATTCTCCCTGTCAGAGCGGGAGATCAGCCTGGAAGGACTCGCCAAGGAACTCGAGAAGCAGTTCCCGCCAGGTGGTGTGAGATACTTCGCCGACACACAAGTCGTAGTCGTAATGAACAAGGTACGGATTACTAAGGATGGAGTAGAAGGTTCGGGACCGCTCTACGAGAGAGTCTCTGAAGTGGTCAAGAAGTGGATGGAAGAACACGGTCTCGCTTAGCAGCATGATGAGGCCCACATCCGAGCACTCTCCACTCAGTCTTGACTAGGTCGACCTACTCTACTCGGTGCTGTTCTGCCTACAGGATTCGCTTCAGACCCAACTCATCAAGACTCTTCACAGGTTCCTCCTTCGCTGCCTCTGTCCTGCGGGGCATTGACTGTCGATCAATTGGCTTGAGGCGCTCCTCCCACGCCACTCTCGAACTTGTCGGGAACTTGCCTATGCTCCGGGCGTCGGCCCTTATCCGAGCTGTGTCAATGGAACCACCGGACTGATGACTGAGGAGCCCGAGGTCGGCAAGTCGTCTTCTGCTTGGTGAAGTGGGGGTCATCTCATCCTTCGCCCTAGGCAACAGCTGCGGGCTCTTGACTCCGGTGAGAATCAGCATCACACGCAGCATACCATTGAGTCGCGGGTCAACCCTTGCACCCCATATCACCGTCGCATCTGAACACATCTTGCTTGAGACAAGTTCTCCAACCTTGTTGGCTTCTGCAAGTGACATGTCGGCACCACCTGTGATGTGAATGAGCGCGCCGGTCGCTCCAGCCCATTCCACCTCAAGTAGTGGGCTGTTGAGTGCGTTCTTTATGGCATTGGCCGCCCGCTCCTCGCCCGAGGCCTCACCCAAGCCAACCAATGCAACACCCCCATTGCATATTATGGAGCGCACGTCTGCGTAGTCGAGGTTGATTAGGCTCGGCATCGTGATTGTCTCAGTGATACCCTTCACCATGGATGCCAAGACCTCGTCTGCAACACCAAATGCTTCCTCGATAGGGAGGTCAGGGACAAGGTCCATGAGCTTCTGATTGTCGATCACCACCACAGTGTCAGCGAACTCCTGAAGTTTCAACAGACCGGCCTTTGCCTTGTCAATGCGTGTTCGTTCAAGCGCAAAGGGCATCGTGACGACTCCGACGACTATGGCATCGTTCTTCTTCGCAATCTCAGCCACGACGGGTGCACTCCCAGTGCCCGTGCCGCCCCCCATTCCACATGTCACAAAGACTAGGTCTGCATCGCGCAGGAGTTCTGTGAGCTGAGGGGAGGACTCCTCTGCTGCCGCTTGGCCCACGTGGGGGTAGCCGCCAGTTCCCAGACCACGGGTGATTCGTTCTCCAATCAGGAGCTTGCGATGGGCTGTGGTGACAGCAAGGTGCTGCCTATCTGTGTTGATGGCGACGCACTCAGCACCCTGAACTCCAATGGTCATCAGGCGCTTCACCGTGTTGTTGCCCGCACCTCCACAACCAATGACAACAATCCGTGCCTGCCCCACATCTCTTGCTCCAGTAGGAAGACGCTCACTGGATCCGTGCTCCCGAGCTGAGTCGATGAATGTCTTCAAACCTTACCAATGACCTCCGAGTCTGCTTGTATGTCGGTCTTGTTCGAGTCCCAGAGTTCTCTCTTCAGCATGTCCCTTATCGCTATCCTGATGGTCTCAGAACGGTTGGGGTAGTGACCTGCTTGCACAAGACGCTCTATGTCATCAAGTATCCGCTCGGGAAGATGCACCGCTATCAGCCGCATGGACAGTCCTCATTGGTAGCGACCATGGGCGTGCATAAGGAGGCTTGTAATACCGGCGGAAAACAAGAAAAAGAGGGCGATGATGAAGGCTTAAGCCTTCATCCTACTTGCTCTTGCGACCAGTCCTACGAGCAGCAATGTGCCCGACCTTGCGGCCTGGTGATGCATGACGGCTGACTGTTGACAGATGATGCGAGTGACCACCATGTGGATGAGAAACCGCGTTCATGGCGGTACCTCTTACAACTGGCCATTTCGTCACCCTCGCGTGGGCATGATGATAGGCAGCACCAGCCTTCAAGAGGGGCTTTTCTGGTCTACCACCACCCGCGATGATCCCGATTGTGGCTCTGCAGCGCGGACTGAAGAGCTTCTGCTTGCCACTTGGGAGTCGCACAAGTGCCTTGGACTTGTCAATGGAGATGATTGTTGCCACGAGACCGGAGGACCTCACGTACTTACCTCCGTCACCAGGGCTTCCTTCGATATTGTAGATAGGGGTGCCCTCGGGGATATACTCGAGCATCAGTGTATTCCCGTTCTGAAGAGTAGCATTAGGACCACACTGAACAGTCTGGCCCACCTGCAGGCCCTCAGGCGCGACCATGAAGTGGCTCTTGGACTCGCCCTTATATCGGATCTCCGCAAGAGGTGCTCCTCTCCCGCTCTCGTGGTGAAGTCCCACAACCTCACCTTCGTAGGTCTTGTCTGGGGCCCACTTTGGGTGCTTGACAGGGGCAATCTTCCTGTGGCTAGGACTCTGCCACTGGCTTGTACCAGATCCTTTTCGCTGGACTAGAACTCGTCTACCCATACTGACACCACCCTAGAAGACTCCCATCTTGGTCGCGACGTCAGCGGCACTGTACTCCGGTGCCAGTCGCACAATGGCCTTCTTCCGTCCATCGGGCAGGATGACGGTGTTCACCTTCTCCACAATCACCTCAAAGAGGGTCTCGACTGCCCATTTGATTGTGTTCTTGTTCGCCCTCCTGTCAACGTAGAAAGCCAGTCGGTTCTGTGATTCTACATTGTTCAGGCTGGCCTCAGTCACGACGGGCCTAAGTATTACTTCATTTGGATCTCTCATCGCGACTCACCTCAGCTGAACAGCTGTTCCTTCTCCAACCTGTCGATGGCAGACCTTGTCCAGACCACTAGACGCCCCGGATGAGTGCCAGGTGCGAGTACCTCTGCATTGAGCCCATGCACTTCGACAACATCAACGCCGGGGAGATTGCGCGCAGCCTGTCCAATCCCTCGGTCCTGACCCACAACAATCAGAAAGGACTTTGGGGTCCGCATCTTGCGTCCTCGCATCTTCCCCTTTCCAGCTCTCACACTGCGTCCCGATATCGCACGGTATAGGTCTGCATCCAGACCAAGTGCATTTGCCACCTCACGCATCTCCTTTGTTGTGGAGATGGTCTCGAGGTCATCGCTCACCACAAGTGGAATCTCGGGTACACTCTCGGTCTTGTGACCTCGTGCAGTGACGATCTCTTTCTTGGAAGAGGCCGCAATTGCAGAGCGAATGGCAAGACGTCGCTCCTTTGTGTTGATTCGCTCAACGAGGACCTTTCTGGCCTCGGGAGGATGCGTTCTCCTGCCACCAACCGTGGTTGGTGCAAACCCACCTTTGTTCGCAGCTCCAGTGCCTGAGCCCTTTATTCTTGCAACTCTTGATCTCCCACGTCCAGTGTTCCAGCTCTCGGCAGTATTCCGCTTGCCGGCAAGCTCGTCCACTCCGTGTGGCTGATACCTAAGGGACTGCAACGCGAGCACTGCTCTCTGAATGATATCTGGACGGTAGGGTGTGTCAAACTGAAACGGCAGCTGAATACTTGGACCCGCCTTTCCCTTCAACGAGTATGTCTTAACACTAGCCAATCTGATTCAACCTCCAACTACTGCTTGGACGCAGTGCTGATGTAGCTCACCTGCATCGGGGTGCCACTGTGACCTGACCTTGGACGGATGGCGTATCTAAGACGGATGGGTCGCTTCACCGGTCCGGGCACAGAGCCTCTCAGCATCACATAGTCACCACGAATCACACCGTAGTTGACAAACCCGCCGGCGGGCGTGATCTCCTCACCACGTTCGCCAATCTTGACCACAACACTGTTGTATATGGTACGAGTGTGGAATCCAGTCTGTCCACCACGTGGCACGGTGTATCGTATGTTGGTCGGGTTCCAAGGACCAATGCAGCCCACACCTCGTTTTGTCTTGCGGGACTTGTGTTGTAGCACCTTGACACCAGTACGACGTACTACGCCTTGAAAGCCGTGACCCTTGGTGACTGCAAGGGTGTCAACCAGCATTCCTTCGTTCAGGATCTCTGCAATCCGAAGGTCCTTTCCCAGCACGCTCTTTGCGTACTCAAAGGCCTTCTTGACGTCAGATGCACCGACCTTGTACTCCATTATGTCAGGTTTCTTCTTGGGTACCGCAGCGAGACGAGGCTGAGTGTGAATGAGCAGTCGTATCTCAAAGAGCGAATCCAGCTTGGCTTCAAACTCCTTCATCTGAGCTTCGTGGTCGTATTCCTTAGGCAGTGGCATTGCCTTGCGGAGGTCCTCGGAGAGAGTCTCCGCAAGGACTTCACCTACCAGTCTGAGCCCATATGGAGTAGACTCGTAACCACGAATTGAGAAGGGTCTTACTGGCGGCGTATCTATCACGGTGACAGGAATCACAGTCTCTTGTCCTTTGAGGGGACTTGCGGTCCTGTCCACCGTCACCACCGCATGAGTCATGCCGGCCTTGTAGCCGACGAAGCCCAGTAGTTTTGCAGCCGAGCCACTGTACTCAGGCCAGTTCTTCACCCGCGGTACAAACTTTGAAGCCCGACCTCGTGGCATGTAGGCAAGACTTCCACGATGCGGTTGGTTCTTCTTTCTGTGTGCCATTGTCAACACCAGGCTTGTACCGAATGGCCTCTAAGCTAGGCTATTCGTACTACGATGCCCGGCGACCTGCGGAGAACCGCTTTTTAAGCTTCCCATCAAGTCGCCTGTATGGAGACCTTGGGGCGGCTCTGCAGCAGAACGAAGAGGTGGCGGACACACTCAGGCGGCATAGTATCCACGTCTTGTGATGGGGTGTTCTAGTACACTATTCAGAAGACCAAGACTGACCAAGACGGCCTCTTCAAGACGAACGGTCTCGGTCCCCTGGTCACGAACTGTGTTTATCCAGAAGTCAAACGTTGGCATGACTTCAGTCCCAGACTCATGGAACAATTCCTGAATTCCATGGCGAGGACCACCAAAAACAGCAACTACGGAACCACTACGAGTTGCTGATGCGACCAGCTCATCGACCTGAGTGTGAAACGGAGCAGCCTTCCTTGAGAGAGCAATCCTTGTGGCCCCAGACTGTGCGTCAAGATAGCGGGCAAGAGAGTCCACGGCGGCCACCTCGTAGCCGAAGTAATGGTGCACATCACATCTTTGAATTGGCTCAAGCTTGATCTGAGGAGCCTCTGAAGTAACACGAAACAGTGTGGGTTCGGAGTCGCTCACTCTGGCATCATGATCGACAAGCTCCTTCAACCCTATGTCAATCTTGCCTGGTCTGACCTGTATGCCCCACCGAACCTCTCCCTTGTGCACTCTGAAGCTCTCGACTGGATGGCTCCGAGTGCGTAGAGGTGGCAGGAGCCCGGCGTACTGTAAAGAGGGGGTCCGACGAAATGCCAGTCGACGGAGGTACTGCGGCGTGTCTAGGTATCTCAGAAGAAGCAGGAGGAGTCGCCTGTCGCGCTCGAGACTGGGGTCCGTAAGTCCAGTACGATACACAAAGACCCGTTCCACGCGGAAGATAGCAAGCGCCCGCCCAATCACACCTGCTTTGATTGTCTTCTCGCGGAGATCAGAGCAGTCGATTAGAGACGCATCCGGTATGCCGACCTCGAGCACGGGGCATTCCTCCTACAGGTCGAGTGTGAAACGAAGTGTTGTACGATTCAGACCAACATCAATGGCCATGTTGGCGTACGTCATAGCCTTGACCTCGGTTCTTGTGACGTGCTTGTTGTGGTCAATGTCCTCGCCCCATACCACACCTCTGAGCACCAGACCATCCTCATCGGGGAGTATTGTTTGGACCTCGAACTTGGAGTAGAAGTGATAGTTGATGTCAATCAGCGCAATCAGTCGACCAATCCACTCCACCAGAAGCTCTTTCAAGTCAATCCCATGAACCTCAACTTCCACTGGCACTCTGGGTTCCACGGTCGAGGTATCGAGAATGACCTCAAACGCCGCGCGAGCAGCCTCAGAGTATGCTTGTTCCAGTGTGGGGGCCCAGCACTCAATCGTGATGTCAGCGGTATGGTCGATGATTCTGGAGCCGATTTCCAACC
>JACAEL010000093.1 GCA_013388835.1 Candidatus Thorarchaeota archaeon
CCCCCAGACCTCAAGGCTTGCGGTCATCAGAACACTGACAATCAGGACCAAGACGACCCCAAGGACTGCAGCGTTGAGTTTCAGACCCCGCGTGTCACGGCCAAAGAAGGCGGGGAGGTATCCATCGGCTGCAAGAATGGACGCCTGCTTGCCTAGAGCCGCTAGGATTGCGTATGCAGTCCCAGCTGCAGAGAACGACGCAAATACGAACACAAGTCCAGCGAATACCCCGGTCTTGCTTGCAAGGATTCCCAGAAGGGTGGCTGAACCAGAACCTGATGGAATTTCTCCGATGGCCACAGCTCCAGAAGCGGCAAGTGAAACTATGAGGTAGACCACGAGAAAGATGGGCAGAGTCAGGAGGATTGTCTTGGGCATCTTCTTCTCGGGCTCAGTCAACTCACCGCTGAAGACAAGCATCAGGTCGAAGCCAAGAAGAGCCCATATGCTGTTGTTGAGCGCGCTCTGGAACCCATCCAACGATGGTACGACCACATTGGGAGTCCAGTTGGTGAAGAGCAAGGAGAAGACACCAATCACTAGGACTATCTTGATGACCACCCACAGAAAGGCAACAATCCCGAAGTGTTTGACCGGGGTCAGTCCCCCAAGAAGACCCAGCACCACCACGACCAACGCGGTCAAAAGCACAATGTTCAAAGTGGTCACGGCCAACCCGGTATAGATCTCCAGCGCTATCAGACCGAACAACGCAGTGAGAAACGCCAGCAGCGACCCGATGAAGATGTAGGCTGCAAGATAGAGCATACCAGTGAACGCGCCAGCCTTCCTTCCGAAAGCGCCTCCGACGTAGCTGTACGGACCACCACCCTGTGGGAACATCCCGACGCACTCTGCGTAAGAGAGCCCGACGGTCAGCATCAAAAGCCAACCCACGAATACCGCAGCGATGCTGAAGAACCCGGCAGAATTCGACCATGTCAGTGAATCCTTCCAGACCCCAGAACCGATGACAGTAGTCAGGGCGATTCCAATAATGCCAATTCTAGGCATTCCACTTTTGGTTTGCATTGAGAAGCATCACCTCTGGTGTATTACCACATGCCGCTTGCGGGGCTTTATTACTATCTCGGGCATATGGCCATCTGTCTGGTGTCAGTGCGCTTGAAACATCGACAGAGTTATATCAAGCGGGATACGGTCTGAGGTCCAACAACCTAAGGCGGGATAACAAGCTCACAATCTGCAATCCTACGAGTGTGATTCGCCTCAGTCAGTGGACCACCTCACACTCTGTGTGGCTGTTTGTAGCATGGCAGCAACCTGAGTGGGGACCAGATATATCCCGGCCAGCACGGAAGGAGTGTGAGACTCATGAGTGACAGCACTGTTATTGATACATTCCCATGCAAGGAGCCGGTCTTGGTCACTTGTGGCCTGCCCTATGCCAGTGGACCCCTCCATATTGGGCACCTCCGTACATATGTTCCCGCAGATGTCTTCGTCAGGCTCTTGAGGAAGATGGGGGTTGATGCGACCTTCGTCTGCGGTTCTGACACACACGGCACTCCAGTCCTGACCTCTGCAGAGGCAAAAGGGGTGTCGGCAAGAGAACTATACCTCAAATACCATCAACACTACCTGAACATCTTTCCACGACTGAACATCCACTTCGACAACTACGGGTCAACAGACGACCCCGAGAACATCCATCGGACGCTTGAGCTCGTCAAGTCACTGCAGAGAAACGGTTTCATCTATCCAAAAGAACTTGAGACCCCGTATTGTGACAAGTGCAAGAGGTCTCTGCCGGACAGGTTTGTGAGAGGGGAGTGTCCATACTGTCACAATGACGCTCGAGGTGACGAGTGCGACCAAGGTTGTGGGAGATACCTTGAACCCGGGGAGGTCTTGAACCCTAGGTGCGCTGTCTGTGGGTCTCAGACTCGACTGGTCAAGAGAACGCACTACTACTTCAGGCTCACTGCCTTCGACTCGTTTCTCAGAGAGTATCTGCAGGGCATCCAGGGCACCAAGAATGCAAGAAACTACGCTCTTGGCTGGGTGAATGAAGGACTGAGAGACTGGTGTATAACTCGTGATCTCAACTGGGGTGTGAGATTCCCCGGCGACGAGAGTCTTGTCCTCTACGTCTGGGTGGATGCACCAATACACTACATCTCAAGCACGGAGCAGTGGGCAAAGAAGACGGGGCAGGCGGATGCATGGGAGAAGTACTGGATGCCCGGGAATGGCAAGATAGTTCACTTCATCGGACAAGACATAGTCTATCATCACTGTGTATTCTGGCCGTCAATGCTCAAGGGGAGTGGCTACAACCTGCCTCATGCCGTTGTTGCTTCAGGCATGCTGAACATAGGGGGGCACAAGTTCAGCAGGAGCCGGGGCTATGTAGTATGGATAGAGGATGACTACTTGGCGATGGGCCTCGACCCCGACTATCTCCGTTACTACATGGTTTCATTCACAGGACACACGCGTGACCTTGACTTCTCATTCGAGGCGTTCCAGGACAAGGTCAATACTGAGCTTGCGGGCACCTTTGGCAACTTCATCTACCGGGCCATCTACTTCACCAAGAAGCACTTTGATACTGTTCCGGAAGGGGTTGTAGAGCCCGTCCTCCAATCAGAGATTCGGAGGGCTGTGCAGACCGCGATAGATTCGGCCAACGAATACGAGCCAAAGAGACTGGCAGACGAGGTCTTGCGACTGGCATCGGTTGGCAACAACTACTTCCAGAGCAACAAGCCATGGGACCTGGTGAAGACGGACAGGAAGCGAGCAGCCCAAGTCCTCTTCAACTGCGTCGCTCTCATTAAGGCACTGGCCATTCTTGTGGAACCCATAATGCCGGGCATCGCAGAGAGGATATGGACACAACTCGGACACACAGGGACCGACATACATGGTGTGCCTCTGGAAGAGTGCTGTTTGGCGCCGGCGGTTGGCACCCAGATTCGGGAACCAATCCCGTTGATTACCAAGATTGAAGAGGACTTCTTAGCCAAGCTGAAGGAAAACATTGACAAGAGAATACTTGATGCCGAGGCAAGGGCAAAGGGTGAGAAGCCCATGGAAGAGACGAGGACAGAAACGGTAACACTCGAGGAGTTCAAGAAGCTCGATTTGCGAGCAGGTAAGATACTGAGAGTTGAGAGAATCCCAAAGAAGGACAAGCTCCTATTGCTGACAGTTGACATAGGAAGCGAGACGCGGACGATTGTGACCGGCTTGGCAGACCAGTATACTCCCGAAGAACTGACTGGGATTACTGCTCTGTTCTTGATCAACCTAGAACCCAGGAAGATAGGCGGAGTAGAGAGCAAGGGCATGATCCTGGCGGTTGAGAAGGCAGACCAGCCCGGAAGGTGGTTGCTAGTCCGACTAGAGGGAGTCCCACCGGGGAGCAAGGCTGCATGATGTGCGACGAACACCAGCCGTAGGTCTACAGAACGAGCCAGACATCATCTATGATTCGTAATGCCAAGCAGTGGTGACCACGTATTGCCGACTGAGAGTTCTCACGACTAGAAACACCTCCTCGACCGACATGCGTTTCCGATAGTAGAGCAGACGCCTCACAGTGGCAGTGCCAACGGTTGCAATCAGGCACAAGGAACACTTTTCTTCTTGTACACCATGGCAAGGCCGGTGAAGTGTATATGGCCACCACTGTCACAAAGGCCCTAATCACAGACTTCCCCAAGTTCAAGGCGGCTTGGGAGAAAGATGCTGGGAAGCCAGAGAACACAATCTTGTACTACATCATGGCTGCGCTGAAGGTGGAGGATGACCCCGAACTCGCAGATGCCATGATGACTGTCGTGGTCACAAAGGATGACACCCTGGAGTCATCAAACAGTCCATCGGGGTACAAGCTACGACCCAATGCACGCTACTACATAGGTCAGTTCAAAAAGAATCCACACATTGCACGGTCGTACGTTGGAGGAACTCCAGACAACGACTATGCCTACTCCAAGAGCAGCCTGAAACTAGTAGTTACGAGGGTGGAAGATCGGGGGAATGACACGCTGAAGATCTTTATCGACAGCGGGGGAAAGGACCTTGACACACCTGTGACTGTTGCGAAGAACAAGAGCGGACAGTGGAAGCTGATAGAGTACTCCTCGATATGTACAGGTGTGAGGCCACCCAAGTCCCGGGAAAGGGACTTCTGAGGCCCGCCCTGCAAGCGAGCGACTGACCTGTGCTCTGCCGTTCAAGCACGCATGTTGCAGGTCATGCAGGGCACTGGTCAGTTCGTTCCCGCAGTCACTCCAGTCCTTCTTGGCAACGGACTCGGCCAAAGGAACCGTGTGAGACTTCAATGGGGCGGCTGGTAGGACTGTCCACCCGTGTCAGCAGGTATCTCTCGCCGGAATCAGGTAGTACGACAACAATGACCGCTCGTCCATTCTCTTCGAGACTAATCTCATGAGCCAGTCTTAGCGCGCAGTGTGCAGCTGCCCCCGAACTGGGACCGCAGAGAAGCCCTTCTCTTGTGGCAAGCAGAGCGGCAGTCCGCCACGCCGCTTCTGTGCTCACGAACTCTCTCCGGTCCACGAGCGAGCTGTCAAATATGCTAGGTACACACGAGGCGTCCATATTCCTGAGTCCGGGAATCTCCGACCCCTGTTCCGGTTCTACTGAGACAATGATGGTGTTCGGAGAATACTCCCGAAACCTCTTCGCAATGCCCATGAGCGTACCGGATGTGCCTAGTCCGGCGACCACATGTGTTATCTCGCAGCCAGCGTCTTCGAGTATCTCCTTTGCTGTCGATTCATAGTGGACCAACCAACAGCCGGGGTTGTTGTATTGGTCAGGATTGTAGTACTTCGAGGGGCTGCACCTGACAGCATTCCTTACGAACTCTCGTGCCCCGTCCACACCAAGCTCTGAGGGGGTCAGTATGACGCGAGCACCGTACGACTGCATGATGGCGACACGGACCGGAGAAGTCGACTCCGGAACTACAATCTCACAGTCGTAGCCCTTGAGAGCACATATCATCGACAGGCCGATGCCAGTGTTGCCACTGCTGGCCTCTATTACGGTCATACTGGTACGCAAGAGTCCTCTCTTCTCTGCAAGGTCAATCAGTAACCGGGCTATCCGGTCCTTTGAGCTTCCACCGGGGTTCTTCATCTCAAGCTTGGCCAGAATGCTAGCTCTCACGGACGGACTGACTCTATTAAGTCGTACCAGAGGAGTCCTCCCAACGGTCTCTGCGACATCATTGTAGAGCATATCGTGTCGTCAGGCTTCGTTTCGCTCGCCTAATACGGTTCTCTGCAACTTTTGCAACAAACCATGCGGAGCCCATGTGTCAAGCGCATATTCAGCTGACACTTGCATGTTGTCAACACCTCAGTATTCGAGAGCTACTTCTTGGACTTGGCTCTCAGCTGGCGAATCGCCTCACGAATGTCGTCTTCGGACACAGACTGCTCTCCTATCTGCACTTCTTCGCTCTTAGGGGCCCGCGCCGCAGCAGTGGCGGCAGGTCTGGCCATCGTCACCGCTCGCCTCTTTGTGCCCTTCGCAACCAGTCTTTCCGCAAGGTCCCGGACCATGTCGTCAGACATTTCGCCCTCAGCAGGGAGCTCTGCTTTGCCCAGAGATGCACCCATCTCCTCAAGGATGGACTGCTGGATGGCGAGTTTGTCAATCTCCTCGACAGCAATCCCAGTGATGAGCTGAACGAGCAGTCCCGCTTCTGTCAGGGGGAAGTACTTGCCTCCAGTCTGAGCAGCAATCTTCTGGAACACGGCAATCGCATTCTTGTACGACTCTATCTCAGGGTGACAACCCACGGTGTGGATGACGATTCCCTTGCTGTGAGCCTTCTCTATCTCGGCTTCCCAGCTTATTCCATCGGGGCACTCATGCCAGATGTCGCCCTCTTCGACGCCATGTGGGGGCGCGTCGCCGATGAGCACAGCGACCTTGGCTGCTTCAGTCAGGAACTCCATCCTGTTGGTGACATCCAGAGAATCAGCCACTGCCTCAGGACCATCTCCTCCCCCAGAAGCCTCCATTTCCATCACGTTCCTCTCTATCCGGGCGGTGTCCGAAGTGAGCTCGTACTTCCGCGTTACGTAAGTGGACTCCTCGGGGTGATGGTCTCTATAACAGACAAGTCCCACGCGCAGACGGTGACAGAGCTCCTCCTTCTTGATCGTTCGGATTATCTCCAGTATCCTCTGCTTCACTTGCTGGATGTACGGACCCATCGATCCAGTGTTGTCAACAACAAACACCAAGTCCAGCTGTCCCAGCTTCTCTGACATGCTCGGTATCCTCGATTGCGATTGCTGAGCCATGAGCATGACAGCATATGAACCTGCGCCCCACATGGTCCAGGGTCCTCTCCAGAGTCGGTATGCTTATCACCGATTCCAGCAGGTGAGTCACGACCAACACAAATGATGTGAGGAGACAGAGGTTGACCCTTCAGCTTGAGCCAGAGATGCGAGACGTGATAGCCGTCCACGCTTTCTTCGCTGCCATTGCCGCGTCCGTTCTTCTTGTGCCAGTTGGTGCTGCAGTGGGATGGAAAATGCTTGCATTGGTCTGCATATACAACGCGCTGATTCCCATTGTTGGGCTTATCCGAGGTCACTACGAATGGATAAACATCTGGAGCTTTGTCTTCCTGCTGAGCGTACTCCAGGTCTTTCCCGACTGGGTCCTGTCTGAGCAACTCGGCGTGCTGGTCTTTCCTGTGGATGGCTCGCCAATGATTGGGCCGGTCCCTCTCTACATGGCGGGTCTCTGGACCATACCGCTCTTTGCTATTATCTACTCGGGTGCCAGAGTTGAAGAGAAGTATGGCTACCTGCGAGCACAGGCATTCGTCGTGTCCATTAGTGTGCTCATATTCGGTATCGCAGAAGAGACCATGTGGATGCTGCCATCATGGGCAGCCCAGAACGTCTCGATGATTGGGCATGTTGCAGTCTACATAATCATCCCCGAGTTGGTGCTGGGCAGCGCCGCCTTCTTCATCTATTCCATCATCAGATTCGGTGGGCACTGGCGGAAGGTCTTCTGGGCCTTTCACATCATGGTCTTGTATCTTGGTGAGGCGGTCTTCTTCTATTTCGTCATTGAGAGGATACTGCTCGGTTAATGGTCAGGGCTTCGTATGTTTGGCGGCGAGCGACGCCATCAGTCCGTCTGATTCCCTCTGCACATGCGCCCCATGAACTCGGGCCTCGGAGAAACACTGTCAGAGCTCAGTCTGTGGCTTACTAGCATGCGGTCCACCAGAATCCGGCGATAGACCGAGGCAAGTCATGAATCTGAGGCAGTAATTCAGAATCTGTCACAAATACGGATATGAACGTACGGAGCAGAGTTCAGGCGGCCCCTCGGAGCGTTAAGGAGGTATCCATCTGTCACGACCACCTGTCTTCGAAAGGTTCGACGAAGTGGAGCCTTCACTTTCGGAACGGATAGAGAAGAACTCCATGACAGTGGCTGTGGTCAGCGCCATGTCAGAATCTGGTGGAATGATTAACAGTGCAAACATTCTCGGTGGTGAGGGGATTATCGAGGACGAGGAGACCCGCACACTTGCGGAGGTCGGATTTGGGCAGATCAACGTGGTTGACCTCTTTCAGATGCGTCAATACGTCCTCCATACAATCAAGTACGGGTCAGAGTTGGTCCGCCCGATAGCTGATGACTTGGGCAGTCACATCTATCAGGTCAAGGCTCATGTGGGAGATGTCTACTATCTCGGGCTGCTGATCACACCGTACGCGGATGTGAATCTCACATCCTATCAAGAGTTTGTGGACCTAACATGCAAGTACTACGCAGGCTCGTATCGACGAAGCGAAGCACAAAAGACTGCTGGGGTCATTGACGTCAGCACAGACTACGAGGGGGCCGACCAGACTGCAAAGGACATGCTGGCCCTGCAACATCATCTTGTCTTTGAGCGGCGAGAGATGCGAGGGGGCGTCGAGACCCTGCGAAAGCCCGTGAGTATGTTCGCGGTCATCCTAAGTGACATTGAGATCATGCAG
>JACAEL010000094.1 GCA_013388835.1 Candidatus Thorarchaeota archaeon
CATAAGGACAGGGTGCAGAGGAATTGCGTCTTTCCAGAGATGAGTAAAACACATTGTCCAGTTTCCGAAAGTCAGGTGGTAGTAGGTAGCCCTGTCGGCAGTCTCGAGCACAATGACTATGAAGGCCAATACCACGGATATGTAATCGATATTCCCTTTCCTGAACGCCGAATTAATGAATATGCGTCGATGAGTACCGTATTCCTCCAGGTCTGAGAATGCCTCCTTTAATTCCACTCTGGCTCTCCCCGATGATGCACTCCTCACGCTCAGTATCTGAGCAAGACCAGTGGTCATCGCTCTCCATTCTCTCGTGAGGAGCGCGACAGTCAGAATCCAGAGGAATCCCGAAGTGACCACATCTCCAGTGAGGAGCGACCACGGGCCCTTAGCGAAGAAGAGAAGTGTGGCCATCAGACCGTATGTCAGCAGTAGGACGACAAGACTGACGCGATAGTCCAGCCCGAGCCCGAAGCGAAGGTAGTATGCTACGGAGCTCTTGGCTGCCGGTTCAAAACGCACTCTCCCGTCTTGATAGTAAAGGTGGTCGGCAAAGTCTGACACCGACACGGTCAGATCCCTCTTTGTTCCGATAGCTAAGGGTTCAAGACGTGACCTGAAAATATAAACAGATTTCGTGTGGTGGGTTGGTCCCAGTGACACGCGTTTCGTTGTATGTCCTCCGTCGCTTGAACACAACAATGCCCGTGAGAGCCCTCAGTTGAGTCTATCATATGTCTCTGAGGCACAGTGCGCTCTGCTCTGCTCTTCAGTCATGCTTGATATGCCCAGTCAGAAAGAAGAAGAGACTTCACAGCGATGCAAGCCATGGAGAATCTCAACAACGATCACGAATCAGAGAGTTGATGTCTTACAGAGCGACACGCTGCGCACACAACACTGCATACTGACTCGCTCTGGCGCAGCCTGTACTCATGGCAGAGGCCGTCCAAGAGCCAGTGGTCAAGTCAACACGCTGGCAGTAGATGTACACCTCTTCGGCGAGACCGTTCCTCTTGTTGACACCAGCATATTGAACATGGTTATATACGGTGGGCACGGAACAGGTCAAAGGAGGAACAGACCGTGGGTGTCGCGAGAATGACCGGGAAGAAGACGCGTCCTCAGGGGCAGGACGAAGGTAGTACGTTCATTGCAGCGTTCCAGATGCGAGCTGATGCAGCCCAGACTGAGAAGGTCAGGATGGTCATCAAGGAGCAGTACAAGGACGCATTCGATGTCCTGTCAGACTGTGAGAATGCACGGCTCATTCCCGGGATAATTGGCCCTCCGGGAATCGGAAAGACACTGCTCCTCCGAGCATACGCAGACAAGAGCGAGAGAAGCTTCTCGTGGATCACGGGCGACGAGGGAGTTCGCCCCGCACACCTCATTGGTTCCTTCAACCCTGCCCTTGTGTTGAACAAGGGCTTCACTCTTGAGTCGTTCGAGCCCGGACCACTGCTCAAGACAATGGTGTCCGGTGGTGTCTTCGGTCTCAACGAGGCGAACCGCCTTCCCGAGTACGTCCAGAACTCGTTGCTTGAGCCCTTCGAAGAGTGGAGTGTCTATGTCCCGCGACTTGGCAGGATACGGGCCAGCGAGGACTTCTTTCCCGTATTGACAATGAACCCTGAGGAGATGGCAGGCGCACACCGGCTGTCCGAGGCATTGAGAGATAGGATAAGGGTCTGGATCCGCCTCGGCTATCCGAGAAAGGAGACAGAACTTGAGATTGTGAAGGTCAACTGTCCGGAGTATCACCTGAGTGACAGTGTGCTGGAGCTCATCTACAGACTGGTCAGCTCCACCAGACAGGACACGGACGTGGAGGTCCCTGCTTCGATACGTGCAGCGATATCGATTGCGCGGCTGTCCGCTGAGATGGCCCGGAGATCAGGTGAGGACGACCCGAGTCATCAGACTCTGTCCGCCGCTGCAAACTATGTCCTCACAGGTGCGCTCAGGTTCAGGCCCGGCATAGTTGCCGAGAACGCGGTTCAGAGCATCATCAGGCGCAGTCTTGCGTCGAGGGAGAGCGGGAGCTGATGGCAGAGGTCTCCGAGCCGCTCTTGCGACCCACCACTGATAACGTCCCGGAGTTCGCCTATCGCTTTGTGAGTGCGATGAGAACAACCCCTGACCTGCAGAGCAAGCCCACTGTCCGACAGACTCAGGCCATCGCTGGTCTCCTGTCTGCAAGGTTCTTTCGCAACGGGAAGCTCAGTCTTGATGACTTCATTGGTGCAGCTGTCTTCACAACCAACCCCGTGGACCAAGAGACAGCAAGGGCCGTGGCGGAAGAGGTCCTGTTCGGGAGGAAGAATACGACCCAGGAGCAGAAACCCGAACCGGAGAAGGTCGACTCAAGAGGCGACAGGAAGAACCCACTTCACAGCGTGTTGGAGACAATCAGGAGAGAGCGTGAGTTAGCAGAATGCATTGCCGCCGACCGTGCAGAAGCAGGTTACGACTTCCTCACACGCTTGAGACAGAATGCTGACGACCCGGTCTACAGAGCGGTCAGGGCCTACCTGAATGAGGGAGACATCATCCTCCGAGGGCTTACGAATCACCAGGAATTGTTAGAAGAGGTGCGTAGGGAGCTGATGAACCGGACGGGCAGTCTGACGGCCGCCGACATCCGCAACGCCCAGACACTTGATGCTCTCGACACCGTGTGCGAGTCTGGCAGTGCAGCAGAGAGGACAGCAGCACGTGCACTCCGAGGTGATGCGGATCTGCAGGAGCAGTTCGCGCAACTTGCTCGGGGTGACCCTGCGACCGCAGCCAAGGCGCTTCGACTTGTGGAAGAACTGGCCTCAATGAGTCACGAAGACCTTGAGGCGATGAGGACGGCACTTGAAGAGTCCCTTCAGAACCTGAGTGACCTCGCATCGTATGCTGCAGAACTGCATAGACTGCCTGCGGACATTCACAGGACACTGGAGTCGTCATGGAAGCAGTATGACCTGTCTGACGCGGCAGAGCTGGCACGGTCAATCTCAAGAGCGACGGGACAGGACATCACGGAACGTCTGCTGGAGCAGTACGACCTCAACTTTGAGCAGGCCAGAGACAAGCGAGTTGACATGAGCCAGCTTGCACAGACCGCGATGAACTGCTCGTCTTGGAGGAGCCTGCTGAGCAAGGAGACTCGTCGTCTGCTTCAGGAGGCAGCGGTCAGGTCTAGTCCCACTCAGTTCCTCACGCGAGCATTGTCGGCAATGGCCCAAGACACGGAGCAAGTTGACAAGAAGGACATGACGGAGCAGTGGGAGCAGGCCATGTGCCAGCTCGCAGACGCCGCAGTGTCCTACACGCAGTCCAAGAGTCAGCTACGACAGACTGTCCGACACCTCTCCGGCAAGGGCGTGACCGCTTCCAATACAGCTATTGAGGCCGCTGGCAGACGTCTGGGGCTCTCCGAGACTGAGATCGCGGAGCTTCTCAACCCGAGTTTCCAAGTGGTCAAGTCGCTGGTGCAGCAGGGCGTCAGGGACTTTGAACGGCTGTACGACCTGATGACGCAGTCAAGCCTGTCAGGCGCGCAGTTGAATGAGATTGCATCCATTGCGTTGCAGACGGACAACAGAGCGGCGCTGGGTGCGGTGGCACATCTCGACTTGCGTGCAGCCCTAGGGCTGACAAGGACTGGCAGGAGCGAGCAGTCACTTTCTCCTCTCGACCCCTCACGGGTGGAGAAGGTCCTCGATGGTATCTTGGGTGGACCAGCAACCAACATTGTGAAGATGTGGTATACATATAGAGAGGAGCTGCCCGCGCATATCAGGGTCAGGCTGCGTGAGATCGCAAGGAGAATGCTACTCGACCTGGGTCGGCAACACGCAAGGTCGACAGTGGGCTCATCGATGCTGGGTGGAGTCCAGGAGTCGACAACAGTCAGGCCCTTCAGGATAGGCGATGAACCGGACCTCATATCTCTTGAGGAGACCCTCGAGGCGCTTCTGTCGCAGGGCAGACACAGCTTCGAGGTCATCGACCCGGAGGACCTTCTTGTCACCGAGACCTGCCAGGGTCACAGAGCATTCTTCTGGGCGCTTGACAAGTCCGGTTCAATGGACCAACCAGAGAAGCTGGGAATGCTGTCTGTATCAGTGATGGCGGGGCTCTTCGCCGTTCAGCGCGACGACTTCGGAGTTGTCCTCTTTGATCACATGACGCATGTGGTCAAGACCGTGAGAGAACGACACGTCTCTGTTGAGAAGGTCGTCTCGGACCTGCTGGACATAAGAGCCGGAGGCGGGACTGGAGGAGCCAACTCGATGCGTCTTGCGCTGGAGAACCTTGAGGAGTCCCGAGCAAAGGACAAGTTCTTCGTGTTTGCATCGGACATGTACCTGTCAGACACAGCTCAGTGTGTAGAGCTGGCCCGCAGGATGCGACTGCAGGGCATCAGGATGATAGTACTTGTCCCCAGGCAGGAGAAGGCATGGGCTGAGGCCGAGGAGATCGCAAGAGCGGCACACGGCGTCGTGGTTGACATCGCATCTGTCGATGAGCTTCCTCACAAGCTGCTGACTGCAATGGACCACTATTACTAGGACGGAAAGCCCGGCCGCGGTGCAAGGCTCTTGTCCCTCGCCTCTACCACCCACAGCCGATAGGCGCAGATGTAGTCTGCTCGGTCGACGTGCAAGAATCGGGAAGAGAAGAGGGATCGCATGAAACGCGAATACCGATAGAATGGACTCCCGGGCGGCACTATCTCCGCTATGCAGTTGAGCTGATAGCAGTTGCTTGCAATGTCTGGGTCTGATGACCACATGAAGTGAAGGGTCACACGTGGATCTCGCTGTATGTTCTGGTGTGTCCCTGTACCGAACATCTCCACTGCACTGAGTCGAAATCGGTCAATCCTCCGTTCATCACAGAACAGGTCTCTGTATACATCTATGCGTTCAGCAAGTGTGTCTTCAAACCTGCGTCCCTGCCATCCGAGCAGGGTGCCCTCCAGCTCCTCAATCTTCTTCTCAATGATCTCGTCTGTCAGAGTTGGGCGGACAATCTTTGTCGCAGTGTTGACGTGGAACGGCCTGCCTTGGTTGCAAGTGCAGACGGTGGGCTTCATCAGGCTCGATGAGTATAGTCCGTTGAGCTGCTCTTCGGGAGTGGCTCCGTGGTCCACAGCGGCGGCAAGGGCCTGTAGAAGTCTGTCCGGCACAACATTGAGTGGATAGCTCACTACGATGTCACCATGTTCCACTACTATCCGCCTCAGATCTCTGTCAACGAGCTTCACACGGATGCCGTCTTGTTCATACACGTCACCGACCTCGCAACGCTAGTGACCCTGTTTGCGCTCCAGCTATGATGAGTCCAACCCATTAAGGCTATGTATCACGTAGCACTCGTGGCAAGAAGTGACTTAAGCATCTACTGAGACAGTGCGAGAAGCCAAGAGCGTGGTCCGATGATAGAGACCTTCGAGATTGACTCTGAAGCGAAGATGTTTCCATCTGAAGAGAATGTCCACAAGACCGATTCCACAAAGGTGCTCGTCTACATAGACCATGAGAACAAGGTCGTGTATCTGTGGCGTGGTGACCATGCCGGAGTCATGAAGAAACTTGTCGGAACCCGCATTGCTGCTATGCTGAGCCACAAGTATCCCGCGTACCGCATCAGACCCATCTCGGAGGGAGCTGAACCGGCGGCCTTTCGGGCGCTCTTGCAGACGTGACGGGCTCTTCACACTGGTCCACGGCGTTCGTGCAGTCCTGAACAGGGCCCCGATACCTTATCATCATGTCAGTGGGTGAAGAGTCTTCTGTGGACCCGGAGGACTCTTGCGCACGGTGCTATGAGGTAGAATAGAGCCGCTGTGCATTCTCCCAGTAGATTCTTCTCAGCTGGTCATCGTCAAGGTTAAGGCCATTGATCACAGTCCCACCGGAACTTGCAGTGTCGGTGTCGGGGAATGGCAGAGGCATGCCTATGACGTCGGACTCGAACAATATGCGTTCGGACTCGTATCTTCCCGTGTAGTAGCTCTCGTCCAGCGAGTTCGCCACGCAGTCTGTGCCGAAGAGTATCCTGTCCGAGTGTCTTCTGATGAACGCCCTGGCAGCGTTGACATCTTTGCCGAGTTCTCTCGCCATCCATCTTGCAGAACCGGTATCCACAAAGAGGTTTGGGTATCTGTCGAACATGCGCGAGAGGTTGGCAAGACGGTGGGTCTCCGGTTGCGCAGCAAAGTGCGCCACTTGGAACATGACTCTCGGCGACCTGCCAAGCCTATCCTCCAGCTCTTGAAGGTGTTCCTCTTTTGTACCATAGAGCTTCACGTCAGAATACCGCTGTGCATAGTATGTGTCCGGATCGCTGACATGGATTAGCACCGGCAGTTCGTCTTCCGCCAGCGCATCGAATACCGGGTCAAACAGCGGGCTGCTGACCGGTGGCGCAGACGAAGCGAGGTTCAGTCTCTGCGACCAGAAGGGGGCAAAGTGCATCTTGGCGACAGAGAAACCCTCTTCCCGCATTGTCCTTGCAGCTCTCACCGCAGACTCCGTGCCGTGTGCAAACAGGTCCGCACTAAGAAAGTACTTGGCAAAGACAAACATCCCCGGGAACTTGCGAGCGATTGGCTCAATCGGGTGGCCGTGGACAATCAGAAGAGCTCTTCGAAGTCCATGCTGCTGCCCCACTCTCACGAGAAGACCAAGGGCATCCATGTTGACAACATGCGTGTGTGCATCGAATATGGGACCGTCATATCGGAGCATGCTGCGGGACATGCACTTATGCCCCTCCCGGACCCTTTTCAAGTTCTTGCTATGCCCAGCAGTTCTGACCGTATTGACTTATAAGGGCCTGAGTCCGGTGAATCTGTGACCAACTGTTAGTTGGATTAGGACATGATAATCATGCACGCGCTACGAATACTACTAGTTGCAGCCCTTGCCGGAATGGTGCTGATGACTCCGGTTGCAGCGGCCACATCGCAGGGACTTGCATGGGGTGTCAAACTGAATGATCAGTTCAACTTTGATATGGTTGTCAACGATGTAACCGGAGATGACGATGTCGACGAAATCATATACCTGCGAGTGAATACCGCTCCAGATGTCATCCCTAACATCATAACCAACTGGACCGAGATTCCAGATGTTGATCTCGATTTCAAGTGGGTAAATGGCACGGACATGGGCTTTAGTGTGCTTATCTTCCTGTTTCTGGCACTGGTCGGTATGAAGTTCGCAGTTCCCATAGGCAACTTCACCCTGATGACACAACTAATCACATCCATTCCAGACTACAGTGAAAACATAACCATCATCAACGACTACTATTACTGGGGCATGAAGTTCTCCGGCAGTTTTCTCTCCAACAAGCTTGAAGTGACGGGATCATATCTGAAGAGCGATGGATTCCTCGCCAAATACCTGGTCAAGACATACAACGGAACGGCAATCGACAAAGAGATGAATATCATTAGGCAGGGTCTGCCGTCGGACATTCAGGTACTGATCATGAACAACATCCTGTACATTGGCATAGGCGTCGCGGTCCTTGTCATACTAGGTGCTGTTGTCTGCAAGAAGAAGTAGCTGATTCTCGAGGGGCTGCAAGTCCCCTCCTCCTCTCTTTTTCTCTCCACTTGTTTCCCTTCCCAGTCAAGTGTCAATGGACATAATCCGGTGAGACTCAAGAGCCCGCCGTCAAATGAAGCAGATGATACTTCTACCGGTCTCTCTCTGGGAAGCGATTCAGCACGGTTGACTATCCATGAGCGGAGTGACTCGTGCGTTCGTCTCGGTACCACTAACCATGAACAGTGACCAAGTGTTTCGAAGAAGAGGCATTTCAACTGCTCTCGGGATTGTGTTCTGAGTCTGCCATGCATGCATGACCGGACCAACGCTCAAAGCCTACCTGACTGACAGCGAACAGTGTGCCAGAAGATCAGGCCCCAGTTCTGTGCATTGTAGTTGTACTTGCCATAGCCAGCGCGAAGGCCGTACAGCAGTCACGGTTCTGGTCGCCATATGGGACAGAAGGAGGCGATGTTCAGTGCATCTTCGAGCCAACTCGGTTCCACAGGTCTCTTGCGCTCTGGCGGGAAATCTGCACAATACGGCTCTCATCGGCCAGTACAAGATGCCCTTTGCTTACAACAACGCGCCCGTTGACAATGACATGGGCGACATCCCGAGCTGAGAACGTGTTCACGAGATGTCCGACAACAGAGGAGCTCGTGAGCGGAGTGGGGACCCGTGATGCATCAAGGACGACCATGTCAGCCAGATGCCCCACCTCGAGACTCCCTAGTCTGTCTTGCAGACCGTAGCAACGAGCTCCGCCTGTGGTGGCCATTTTCCAGACCTCATCGGGTCCGATGGCGCTCGGACTGCCAGATGCCAGTCGATGAACCGTGAGCGCGCATCGCATGTTCTCAAAAGGATCGAACACCCAGCCGTCGTTACCGAGACCGACAGGAATGCCTCGACGCAGCATTGCCGGGACTGGTGCAGTGCCCACAGCATTGAGCATGTTCGACATGGGGTTGTGAGCAACAGAGGCTCCGGAAGATGCAATCAGGTCCAGCTCGTGGTCGTCGACATGCACACAGTGAGCCAGCACAGTCCGAGGCCCCAGTGCCCCGAGCCGTTCGAGTCGCTCCACGGTCCTCTCGCCATACCTCTCCAGATTGTGGTACAGGTCCACAAGCCCCTCCGATGTGTGAATGGTCAGTGGAAGACCTAGTTCAGCAGCCTGACTGACTGCGGTCTCGATAAGTCCGTCACTCACAGTAAAGGAAGCGTGAATGCTTGTCATCAGCGATATCAGGCCGTCTTTCGCATCCGCTCGTGCCGCGAACCGCCGTGCTTCTTCCAGTCCTATGCGTGCCTCTTCTTCGCTGTTCCTCTCGGTGACCTCGAATGCTATCATCGCCCTCATGCCGGTCTCACTGGACGCACGAGCTATGGCATCCAGACTCCCACGGATGGAGTTCGGTCCCGAGTAGGTATCTGCGAAGAATGTAGACCCCGACAAGAGCATCTGAGCTGAGGCCGCAAGGGCGCTGGCATAGGCATCTTCGACGCGGAGTGCCTCATCGACGGGCCACCAGACTCTCTGAAGCACTTGTGCGAAGTCTCCGGGCGGCGATATGCCCAAGTTAGCACCTCTGAGAAGAATCCCATACAGGTGAGTGTGTGCAGTGATCAGCCCGGGGACTATGACTCCGCCCGATGCATCAATCACTTGGTCAGAGGGCTCACTCGGGTCGCCCTCACCGATGTCAACGATTCGATTACCGTCGACTCGTACGTAGCCCCCCTCGACCATCCGCTCCCGCTTGTTGCAGGTGACCACCAGCCCATTCTTCACAACAATGCTTGCCATCTCATGTCCCTTCCTTGTTGACCTGACCATCACTCTAGAGGTCCAGGTCCACGTAGCCTATGGTGTCCTCTGAAGAACGGTACACTATCCCATCACGTTCAAGCTGCCGGATGGTCAAGTCGAAGTCACTCTCACTCACTCCGTCATTGAGGAGCCGTTCTCGGAGCACGGATATCTTCACGGTCCGACCCTTCTTTGAAACCTCCTTAAGCACCCTCACCACTCTGTCGGACACGGCCATGTCGGCTTCAGGTACGGATTCAGAACCACTTGGGACGGCTGAACCATCGTCATCGGGCCCAGAGACGTCTCGTCTCTTCTTGCGAAGCGCGGCGATGATGTCCAGCTGAGCTGAGGAAGAAGCTACGGACTCAAGAGGGGTCTTGGGTCCTCTGAGGTCCTCCAGGCTGACCCCGCGCTGTGCAACGTCCTCACGCTCCATCTCCATCTCTTCTTCTTCGGTAAAGACTGGGAACACATCTGTATCCGGAATCTCAACTCCAAGCCATGAAGAGTCGAGGTCTCCATTCTGTGGTGCCGCTCTGAGCAACTGCTTCCTGAATCGTCGCATGAGTCTCTTTCTCTGAGTCTCGATGTCTGACTGAGCGCATGCTGTTGTCCCGAGAATCAGAAGAGCACGGTCTGCAGCAGCTCGGACACGTGCATGGCTGTCCGAGACAAGGTAACCCAGTATCTGCAGCAGGATGGTGAACTTCGAGGAGGCAACATTGAGATGCTCGAGGAACTCCTGCTTGACACGCCAGTCAGGGTCGGCCATCAAGTCCATGATGAGGCCTGCGGACGTGGTGACCCCCACTCTGGCGACTCTGGAGGCAATCTGCACTCGCTCCTGCCATGACGCCTCCTTCATGAACGGCGCGACAAGCTGTATTGTGCGTTGGTCTAGCAGTTCCAAGAGGTAGGGGAGCAGTTCCCTCTTCTTTGTCGATGATTGTCTAATGGCAAGCCGGATGAGCTGCTCTCTGGCCGGCTCGGGAAACGAGCTCAGTCGCTGGACCGACCCCAAGGAGAGCGTTTCTATGTGGTCCTTGATGCGTGACTCGACCCATTTGATTGCCTTGGGACCGAGCAGTGCCATCAGTCCAAAGACTGTCGGCTGGTGTTCTCGACCCAGTCCGGTGAGTGCCTCAATCCATCGAGTCTGCTCTCTGGGATGTCTGGGTGGGCCCACGCGTTGCATGGACTCCTCGATGACCTGAAGTACCTGCTCTCTCTCTGCAGGGTTGATCTCACAGAGACCGGTGAACAGATCTCGAACGTACGGGCCGTATGCGTTACGACCGACAGTCCTTGTCGCCAGTCGACGCATTGTCGAGTCACTGCTCCTGAACAGGTCAAGTGCCTTCGCCAAGAGCGACTTGCCTGACTCGGCAGCAATCATCTTTCCGGCTGCAGTGTACCTGAGCGATGGATTAGTCGAGTCAAGGCCGGACACTATGCGCCTCAGTTCATCAACCCGCTTCTTCTCTAGACTTGTCAGGTCCGGAGTAGTCTTGCTCACGACTCGACCCCTCCCTTCTTGCTGCTCTTTCCTGCGCGCGGTCTGTCCGCACCACGGTCTGCGGGAACCACGGTGGCTTCCTCCTCGTCAATCACATCGCCATCGAGTGTTGCCTGCAACGTCTCAACCGGAGCAACGGCCTCGACCGGCTCAAGCTCAAGCTCGACAGACATTCGGTCAAAAGCCTCAAGTATCTGAGGGAAGCGCTGGTCACTCTCCGCAATCTCAGTCTCATGGATTGCCAGAGTGCGAAGCAGTTCTGACCCGTGGCTCGACTTCAGGAGTCTGACAAGGCTCACCTTCCCGTTCTTTGGCTCCGGTCGAGCTGCACGGAACTCGTCGAGCAGTGCACTCCTCAGTGCGGGCACTAGGGCATGGAAACCATCCCTAGTCAGTCCGGATACGAGCAGGAAGTCGGTCTTCTTCTTGGATATCTTCTCCGCGACCATTTCGGCGCACTTCTCTCTTGCCTTCCTGCGACCCTCACTCATGGTCTTCCCCGAGAGCACGATGCTGAGCAGTTCTCGTCCGCTGATGTCAAGTGCAAGACTGAGGCTATGAGCACCGATGACCCCAAACACAGAGTCACGGAGCAGCAGGAGGGTCTCAGACAGTGCGTCCTGTGACTCAAAGGCATCGGCTGATGACTCCAACATGGAGTAGACTCGATGCCAAGGGGCGACCTTCTTGTCTTTCCAGAACTCCTTCAGAGAGTCAGCAATCGCGTCAAAATCACCACGCCTGCACATGTCAGCGATGCCTTCGACAAAGGCGAGCCTTTTCTTGAGTGCAGACGGAGGAGCCATTTCCAAGACATCATAGGGGGTTTGATTGTTGGCTATATCCCTTTTCTGTGGTTGTATTCCCTCACGAGTACTGGACATGCGCGCGGTGGTACAGCTCGACAGTGGTGTCCCACATGCGTGGTCTCAATAACACTTGCGCTATGGAACACCTCCCGGACCCCCGGCGATACATTTGGTTCTTGCGTTGAGTCATTCTCGAAAGGCATCTCAATAGAATGACGGCGCTCTCTCGGAGACACCCGAAGGCGCTTTCATACTCATGGTCTCAGCCGGTGACAGAACCTCAATCAGGTCGTAGAGCCTCGAGCCCAATCCAAGCCGCTCAGCATACTCAACAACGATGTAGGGGTCTTTCATCGGACCGTGCAACCTCGCAAACGGATGTAGTGCATGACTTGGGTCAAGGTCTGCTCGTATGAATGGTGGAATGTTCCGCTCAATGAGACCCTCCTTCGCTATGAGGTCGAGAGCAGCAGTCTCTATGGCCACTATGTCGCGACTTGAGAGCACACCAATGTCGTTGATCACCACAGGCTGGCCAATACCCCAACAGTCGCAGTATGCGGTCATCTCTGTGAGAAAGCTGAGAAAGAAGACCTTGTTCTTGTCATAGCAGTCGAGAATCGCTTTGGCACCCTTTGCCATCAGCTCCTGAAACAGACTGAAGTTCTCCTTTCTGATTCTCAGGCATCCGACCCCTTCATCGGCTCTCACGCACTCCATGCACTGGTTGCACATATCAAAGCTGACTGTGAGTCTGTGGCTCTTCTCGTCGTACTTGATGCAGCGGTCTGGGCAAGACTGGACGAGCCGCTTGGCGTGTTCTGGAGTACACTTGTCCGAATCCCAGTACGGAATGCTCTCGTGGACCCGGTGGTACCTCTCCCAGCGCGACCGGGCGGAATAGCCTCCCAGTGAGATGTTCTTGATTGCGCCACCGAAGCCGCATGAGTTGTGACCTTTCACATGGGACAAGTCAACAAGCACGTCGGAGTCGTGTAGCACTCCTGCCATGTCGAGGGACTCTATGTTTCCAATCTTGACGGCGGTCTCATACGTGTAGCCATCCTTTATCCCCGTGGCAGGTACAAGTGGGCAACCGCATGTCTCCTCCGTGTAACCTCTGGATGCAGCATTGTAGACAGACGTGGCGGTGTCTGTGATGAAGGGATATGCGCCCTGGTTCTTTATCGCCTGCACGATGCGTCTGACAAAGAAGACAGGAACAGTCTGATAGCCATCATCGTTCCCGAGATGCATCTTCACTGCCACCTTGTCACGCTTCTCAATGGTCGAGAGGTCCAGTCGTCTGAAGACCTCGTCCACCTTTGCGGCAAATGAGGCAAATGCTCCTCTATTCCCATGCTGAACGGAGCCAAAGTACACGCTCGGTCTGTTGGTCATGTGTCTGGCATGTCGGCGCTTGGATTTGACTCTTGCTGGCAAAGTAACTGTAAGGAAGACTCCGTATCTGTGAGGCGTCAATTCCACAGCCTGCAGTTGAGGTGCCTAGGTGGGATGTTCGACAGACTCTATCTTGCCTGTATCAACGAGGCAAACCCATTGGGTGCCCTGTCCCTCCAGCCCAAGACAATAAACAGAGGCGGAACCATCAACAAGAGATAATAGCAGGCTGTTGGGCTGCCTCGGCGCGGAGACAGAGAAACAATGAGCGAGGACAAGTCCGAGACCCGACGTGAAGAAGACAGAGAGGTCTCATCCGAGGCTGACCAGACACAAGCGACTCCCGATCATGACCCTGTCCGTGCATTTGGTGCCGCATCATTTCTCAACGATACCGGCTCAGACATGATCAGTGCGGTGTGGCCGAATTACCTGAAGACATACCTAGGACTACCCTTTGTGTTCGTATTGGCCATCGATGGACTGGCACAGACTGTGACCGCACTGGCGAAGGTAAGCGCAGGCTATGCGTCGGACAGAACAGGGCGGAGGAAGCCGTTCATCATCGCCGGCTACAGCATGGCCTCAATCTCGCGGCTTGGCTTCGCACTTTCGACCGTCTTCTCACCAGGCCTCTTCCAAGCAGCTGCGCTAAAGACCATGGATCGGCTCGGCAAGATACGCGGTCCTCCCAGAGACGCAATTGTAGCCGACTGCGCAGAGAAGCGCCATCGTGGAAGGTCATTCGGTTTCTTGAGAGCCATGGACACTGCTGGAGCACTCTTCGGTTCCATACTGGCAGTGTTGCTCTTCGGCACTCTGGGCTATGCAGGGATATTCCTCCTGGCCACCATCCCCAGTCTCTTCTCGGTCCTCATCGTTCTGCGCTTCATCAGAGACAAGAGAGGAAGAGATGTATTCAAGGGAATCTCATTCAGGAATCTCGACAAGAACCTGAAGATACTATTGCTTGCATCACTGCTGCTGGCAATGGCGACATACTCGTACTCGTTCATAATACTCTTCGCCGGAGGACTCGGATGGGACGAGGCGCAAGCACCACTCCTCTATGTACTCTTCAATCTGGTCTACGCCGGAAGCGCGCTCCCGTTTGGAGCCGCCTCTGACAAGTATGGTCGCAAGTCAATTCTGCTGACGGCCGCTGTTCTGCTGGTCCTCACTTCATTGTGGTCTAACGTGGCAACCAACATGCTGATGGTGTTGCCGATGCTGGTTTTCTTTGGACTCGTCAATGGTGCACTTGACCCTGTCCAGACCACATTTGTGGCAGACCTGGTTGAGCCAGAGCGCAGAGGTACTATCATAGGTGGGTTTCAGATGGCCATCGGGCTCGCGGCTCTGCCAGGAGGAGTCATCATCGGGTATATTGCTGACGCATACTCACTTGTCACTGCATTCCACTATTCAGTCGTCCTCACAATGGCAGCCATCGTCTTGCTCCTGCTGGTCCGGTCACAGAAAGTAGAGCGGACTACCCCCGCATGAGCTACATGTAGTCCAGTTTGGCCCACTTCCGAATCAGACTGCCGAAGCTGAAAGACACAATCAGGTACCATGTGAGAAAGTACAGCCCAAAGCCGCCTGTGACCCCCTGCGACGTGCCGAGCCATCCATCGATGAAGAACAACCACTTCTGTGCGTTGAACGGCAGTATGGCGACAGGGGTCCCCTGATACAGAAGACTGAGCATCCAGAAGATTATGATGAATGGTATGTAGAAGATACACATCGGCTTCATTCTGGCACTCATCATCCTGGCCTGGATTGTCATGATATGGCTCTGCCCATCCATCACCTCTTGCAGCAGCACGGGATCCATCGTCTTGCGTGCCGCCCCCAGCTTCTGCTGCCACGCCTTGACCTCCGCCATGTCACTCCTGAGCTGCTCCATGTCGGTGAACCGCACAGTCGACCAAGTCGAAAAGAGAGCAATGAGTACGGACACGAATGCAACAAACACGGCCGAGTATGGAGGCCGAGAGACAAGGTCCAACAGCTGCATGGTCAGGGAAGCGATGTCGCCGAGTACGTCCATGTGGAGGACGGCCTGATGGCGCCATTTTAAGCATTCCTCCACAGCACCAGAACAGGCGCGTCCCGACTGAACACGAACTGTGCTATGTCATGTACTGAGTCGTAGGCCATCTGATTAGTACACGTTAAGTACTATGGGCGCCAAACACTAGTACACCCAAGCATGATTCTCGTCGAGTCTTCCGGATTCTTGACTCAGTCCAGGAGACACCCTTCTGTAGAAGGCCTGCAGAAAGCGCTACGACAACATACAGACACTACGTGTTTGGCCGATGTTTACGCGCCACCATGTGATTGATTTATATTCGGGGTGCGTTTACTGCAGAGTTTGTCTGCCGCCGGGAGGGCAAGACAAGATGCAAATGTTCACGAGAATGCTTAGACGACAGGGATTCTACAGGGTGAAAGGCACTGAGGATCCCGTATTCATGAAACACAACGTCGGACTAGGTGGCGTATACGTCCGACTTGACGACAAGACGGCCTTCGTGACCGTGAGAGACCTCGGTATCTCGGAGGAGTTCACCAAGGTAAAACAGCTTGAGAACTTCATCTCGGGTCTTGAGGACGAAGCATACAGGCAGAAGTGCTTCTTCGTCAGCAAGATGCGTGGGTCAGGATCCTAGGCCTATCGGAGTACTATATTCCTCAGTCCCTCACATCGAAAAGGAGGTCAGGGCACACGTTGTCCCTGACCCCACACTCTTTTGTCGCTCTGGTTCTCTCCGACTGAATGTCCCCCGGCCATGCCACCAGTATCTCTCTCGCGCTGAGTCACTATGCTGCTGTTCCAAGATATGGGCTGCACCGAAGCTCGCGCTTGGTATGAGTCGCCTCGGAGAGTGTCAGCATGATGCATCAAGATGCATGCCTGCTCTGAAAACTGAAGTCCGCTGCCACAAGTAGAGACGTGGAAATTGCACTAGGACAACGACACTTGCTCAAACTCCTCACAAGTCATGGCCTCGGGAAACCATGGGTGAGAGACATGCGTCCATCCATCGCATACTCAATATCATCACAGGACACTACAACCCACCACCACGACACTTGGGATCGGCATGTCGTAAGAGGTCCTTAATCTTTGAATCCGCCTCCTCTGGTGAGAGTCTTCTGAACTGTGTATAGTACCCCTGAAGCGTTCTCAGCATGGCGCTGAACTCCTCTGAATACGCAGTCTGTGCTCGCTTGTTAAGACAGTAAAGGACCTTCACATACTCTACAAGCACATCCTCGAGGTCATCTATTCGATTTGTCCTGCTGTAGAGTACAGCGAGGCTCTTCAGGGTGACCGCTAGGAATGGCTCGAACTGCTCAGGTGACCTCTCCGCAAGCCGCCTGCGGATCGCAAGGGCCTCCGTGTAGTCGCGCTCAGCCTCCTGTGGCCGAC
>JACAEL010000095.1 GCA_013388835.1 Candidatus Thorarchaeota archaeon
CCATCTTTCAAGAACTGAAGTCAACCGGCGCCACTTTCACCGTCTATCTTCGATACATGCAGAAGGACGCGCTCGCCAAGATACCTAATGTGAGGGTCAGTGAGGTCTTCGAAGACCACGTTCGACTCGAGAACCCATCAGGGTTTGGAATCCTTGCATTCGAGGATGTGCTCTACCTCTCCATTCCGCGGGTAGGCGCATAGTTGTACTTGTCCACGGCCAAGATGCATGGCAATCAGGCAAATCTGGCAGTCCAGTCCAGAGAAAGCCTGCGTAGTGTTTCAGGGGTCGGGAGTCCGGTCGAGACATCCCATCCTCTGTGGCGATAGTAGTCATCGAGCATGGGGTCGAGGTTGACCAGCTGCCCCTTGCCGGGTCCATCCGGCATCGGTTCCTTTGTGAATCGGTCGGGCAGTCTGTCGTCCTCTCTGCGGATGCCCTCGCGTGCATTGAACAGACGCTTGAGTGTCACCTGTCGCTCAGCAATACGTACGAGCTCCTTCACACTGCCCAACTGCTCTATACCCGTGACCAGAGGCAACACACGGGCAAAGTCTTCAATCCAGAAGATCGGAGGCCACGCCACCGAGTACCAGCAGACGATCAGCGTGTCGCGTATGCAGTAGGTGTTTTCGGTCTCCACCACGGCAGCAGCCTTGTACTTCTCGGTATATGGGTCGATGATCTCAGGCAGTCTGTCCGCGCCCCATCTCTTCGCCGCAACCTCCCTGTAACCAAGTTGGTCCACTGTGACAAGACTACGAAGATGGTCGGCGCCTCTCGCACCAGTAGCGTGTGACAGAGCTATGCTCCGATGTGTCCTGCCATCCTGACCGGACACCTCCAGACCCTTCACATGAATGGCCAGCTTCTCGGTTCCCTTGCCAATCCTCTGCGCGGCACGTCTGGTGCCCTCTGCCAAGACGTCTCCAAGACCTTCCCGCCGAGCAATCATCTCCAGTAGCTGCACCGCCGCGCTGCCATCGCCCCACTGCAGCCGGAGTCCACCTGTTGTCTTCTCATCGATAAGGCCCTGTTCGAATGCCTCGAAGGCAAAACTCAGTGTGGTGCCAGCAGAGATGGCGTCCATGCCGGTCCTGTTGCAGATCTGATTCGCCTTCAGCGTGGTGGCAAAGTCAGCAATTCCTAGCGAGCTGCCGAACGCCATGAGACCTTCATACTCAGGCCCCTCTTCGAGTGTTCCTGCAAACGGGCCGTCGGGAACGTAGTTCATCTTCTTGCATCCAAGACTACATCCGAAACAGGCACGGTCGGACACGGTATACCTAGGACGAATATGGTCGCCGCTCAGAGACTCCCAGCCATCGAAGACTCCGGTTCGATGGTTATATGTGGGTAGCTCTCCAATGGACTGCTTCACGGCAGTGAGAATCCATGTGCCCCACCTGTGCATCTGCTGCGCTTGGGGATTGCTTCGGACCCTCATGTGAGCCTCCGTCGCAAGCTGAACAAACTCATCGTGGCGAGCGACTTCAACTGCGCCGTGTCCGCGAACCGCGATGGCCTTGACCTTCTTGGACCCCAGCACTGCACCCATTCCTGTTCGACCTGCTGCCCGCGCGTTGTTCACAATTACCGATGCAAAGCGGACAAGCCGTTCTCCAGCAGGGCCCACTGCGGCGACCTGTACATCGGGGTCCCTGCGGCTCTTCTTGATGGCAGCTGTCACCTCTGCGGTGGTCATCCCCCACAGATTGTCTGCTGGGAGGAGGTCCGCATCATCGTCAAGAATTGATATCACCACTGGACTCTCTGCTTTACCTGACACCACAAGCATATCGTAGCCGGCATACTTCAGCTCAGGCCCCATGAAACCTCCCACATGACTCTCACCCCAGATGCCAGTCTGTGCAGCCTTTGACACAAACACAGTGCGGCCGCTCATTGGCCAGAGGGTGCCAGTGACGGGCCCTGTCGCAACAATCAGTCTGTTCTGCGGGGAGAGACTGTCGACGTCATGACCAACCTCCTCGTAGAGAACTCGTGCAGCGAACCCGTCGCCCCCAATGAAGTCACGAATCCACTCACGGGGCAGAGATTCAGTCCATATCCTCTCGTCGGTCAGGTCAACCCGAAGAATGCGACCAGCATAACCATTCGACTTCAACCCTACCCCTCCAGTTTCAGTGTCCCGTGACTACGCGCCTTATCTCACGCAGATATGCCGTCACCTTCCCGTGTCGTCCCATTAGGCCTATGCGTCCAACCGACGCGTATCGTATGGCTCCTGTCGGGCAGGCCTTCGCACACTCAGGGTCTCCGCCGCAGTGGTCACACTTGAGTATGCGCATCCTCACGGTGTCCAGGACAATTACCCCATTCACGCATACACCGACACAGGACTTGCATAGAATGCACTTGTCTTGATTGACGTAGGTCATCTTGGACACCGGGTCACGTACCATCGCATAGACAGGACACACATCTACGCAGGGAGCCTCTTCACATGGGCCGCAGACATTCGGGATGTCAACGCCCAGATCGTCGTATTTTACAATCTTGAGCCTGGCAAGAGCAGGCTGGAACTTGCCCTCATTCTTGGCGGAGCATGCAAGTTCGCAGATTCTGCAGCCTGTGCACTTTGTGTAGTCTACTGAGAGCTGCGATGGCATGAGTGTCACCTGTGTGATTCCTGAACGTGTCAACAGCGATGAAAAAAGGCTGCCGATTACTCGACTTCAACAATCCAGCCATGAGTGTCCCTTCGCTCGCCGCATTGGAGCCCCATTAGTTCCTCAAACAGCCTCCTAGACAGCGGACCTGCCTTGCCTTCGCCAACGGTGTAGGACTTGGACTTGTACGTGAACATACCAATCGGTGCAATCACAGCGGCAGTGCCTGTGCCGAAGAGTTCCTGAACTCGATTAGCGTGGACACCACTAATGACTTCGTCTATTGAGAGCTCTCGCTCGTGCACAGTGTACCCCCACTGGCGCGCCAGCTCAATCACCGAGTCGCGTGTGACGCCGGGCAGGATGGTGTCCTTCAGTGGAGGTGTGAGGACCTCCCCGTCAATCACGGCAAACACGTTCATCGTCCCCGCTTCTTCGAGGTACTTGCGTTCAATAGCGTCAAGCCATAACACCTGCGAGTGACCGCTATCCGAGGCCTCCTTGCCTGCCAGCAACCCCATAGCGTAGTTGCCCATCGTCTTGGCCGAACCAGTCCCTCCCCGAGCCGCTCTGACATACTTGTCGGACACCAGCACTTTGATTGGAGAGAAGCCCTCTTTGAAGTAGGGACCTACAGGAGACAGAATGACATAGAGGAGGTATTGCTGTGCCGCCTTCACACCCAGTCGGGCTTCTGACGCTATCATTGTGGGACGGATGTAGAGAGATGCACCTGCGACGTCTGGAATCCAGTCGCGTTCTATGCGAAGCAGGCTCTTTAGCGCACTCAGGACAAAGGATACGTCGACAGTTGGCATTACCATTCTTGCAGCTGACCGGTTGAGTCGTTCAAGATTCATCTCAGGACGAAAGAGAAAGACTCTCTTGCCCCGCCGGTATGCCTTCATCCCCTCAAATATGCCCTGGCCGTAGTGCAGCACCAGCGCAGCAGGGTCGAGCATTAGTGGGCCGTAGGGTTGGATCCGTGCGTCATGCCATTGGCCATCTGAGTATTCCATAATGAACATGTGGTCTGTGAACACGGTACCAAAGGGCACCTGCATTGGGTCATTCGGCTTGGCCTTCGCTTTGCCAGATGGCACACGATCAATCCTGAGTTCCAATGCTCTCACGCAGGCAGTCGCACACATGAAACTGCCTCTTAGGTCTTACGAACGCAGTCAACACCAAAGCAGAATGACTTAAGTGAAATGTGTGAACACGTAAGTGACGACGAGTATGCAAAGAGCATAAGGAGTGGCAAGAATGAGTCACCGTGAGGGGCAGTCTCCGCGTGATGCGTATGATCTAGACCCGAAGGAAGTCCTTGCGCAGTACACAGTAGAGTGGGTCAGCCTTCGCAGGTCATATGAGGAAGTAAAGCAGAAGCTGAAGGACATGCAGGACGAACTCAACGCGCTGGATGCCATGCTGAGGAGCGGAAGAATCACAGAACAGGAACACGTCGATAGGTACCATGAGATATGGCATGCATCGACTGAAATGATTCAAGTCAAACGCGAAGTGGAGGGCAGACTGTCTGAGATTCAGAGGGAGATACGCCAGGCCAACAGAGAGGTCAAGACTCGTGACGAAGAACGTCTCAGAAAGGAACGGGCCGAGCAGGAGAGAGCTAATGCGATGATTGAGTGGATGTCCTTGAAACAGGGATTCGAACTCATTCGCGAGAGAAGGCAGGAGATCAGCAGCATGATGGACAGACTGGAGATGCAGCGCCGGAGTGGGGAGCTGAGCGAGTCCGAGTATAGAAAGAGACTGGTCGAACATGTCAGAAACCTTGCTGAGCTTCGTACAGTCGAAGATGATGTCAAGCGGCGCCTGTCAGAGCTACTTCAGATTATTAGAGGCTAGAGAGACAGAAACTCGAGGCCCTACAATCGAGTGCTTCATCTGCGCTAGTCGACGGACTGAACGCAGCCGAGCAGTCCACGGACTTGCAGACAGACGAATGCCGCGGAAGGTCAACGAGAAGAGCCATTAGCGGGTATGTATAGGATTTGTCGACTCAACAATGACGCTCTTTGAACAGGAGTGGGTATCTCCGATACTCGAGGTTTACAAGAAGAGAAGACTGACGGAGAACCCCACTGTGATTCTGGGTCTGAATCCGCTTGGACATGCGGTCTGTAGAAGGATATACGAGAGCCTGGACCTCGAGACCGTGTTTGTCTTCAATTCGTCTTCCTTCTCGGTGTGGAACAGGTATCCCTCAGGTGTCAAGCCGCCGGTCGTTCCCGTCCATGGCATGACATCAGAAGACCTCATGATTGTGTTTGGTGACGTGTTCGTCAAGGAGTACGAGTGGGTAACCGACATGCTGTTCTATCTCATGAAGAATGTCAACTGCAGGTTCGTGTTGGCATTCCAGGGGTATGAAGGACCGACTTGTGCACAGACCACATCTGAGAAGGGCACAAGACTGGCCAAGAGGATGGGGCTTTCTGAGGGAGCCATCGAGTTCTTTGATGGTCTGACTGCGCCACTGATCAGTCTCAGCAAGCCAGCGGGAGTTGACACTGTCGCAGTGTTTGTCGAAACAATGACAGGCTCCGAACTCATCTATCAGGTGGATGACGTGGCAGTGACAGAGGAGGAGATTCTCACAGCACTGTCACTCCTGGAGAAGGGTCTGGGAGTGCGAATCATGTGAGGTTCTTGGCAGCGCTCTATGTCGTGCTCCTACCATACCCGGTGCGGTTTCTCTCCGCCACATCTTCCTCAGCTCGTTCACCGTAGAACTTTGCATCACAGTCAGAGCACAGCAGACCATGCGCATCTCGGAAGTCTATGATTCGACCACATGAGAGACAGGACCACATGCCTTGCTGGTACATTCTCGTCTTTCTCAATACGGCCTTGGAAACACCAATGAGTGACTTTGGGCAGGACCTGGAGACACCGACGATTCCCTCCTTGGACCAGTCGTTGATTACCGATACAAGGCTCGTACAGAGCTCGATGACACGAGTCGTCTGCTCATCAACGTCTTCCGGTGCTTCGTTCCGGACTGGTTTTGGAACGGCTGAGATTGAGGAGAGGAGTTCCAAGAACGCAATGAATGCTGGGATTGGCAACCTGTCAGGACCGGTACCGGAAACCATCTGTGCTAGGACCGCTGATATCATCAAGGTCTGTGAGTAGTCAGCTGATAGTATGAGTCGGACTTCATCGGCAATCCCCACTGCATCCAATGAATACTCGTCTACATCAAGATGCGCCTCTCTGGCAATGGCGTGTACTGCCTCTACAAGACCCAACCCTTCAGACATCTGCACGTTGACACGTTTCGCGACTTCTTGGTAGGAAACCCGCAAGTCATGTGCGAGCTTATGTAGGAGGTCTCTAGCAGTAAGAATCAAGTGTTTCACGAATCCTACCCTCGTTGATGCGTTGAGGACACCTTTTAGGTTGTCGCAAGGCTTACGATGATGTGACTGGGTGAAGATAGACCGATGTTGTCAGATACCGACATTCGCAGCGCCATGCAAGCTGGGGAAATCAGGATAGAGCCATGGAATCCAGACACTGTTGGCCCCTGCAGTGTGGACTTGACACTAGACTCCGTCTTCAGAGTGTATAATCTCGGAGAGGCGGTGGACATAAGGTCCACACTGCCAGTCGACCGTGACACACGAGTGGTGATGACAGGCGAGAGACCGTTCACGATTCTTCCTGGGCAGTTCATACTCGGACAGACCAGAGAGAGAATCTCCGTCTCCTCAAGATATGCTGGAATCTTGGAGGGAAAGTCCAGTGTGGCACGACTGGGAATAATCGTCCATGCAGCAGGACTGGTGAATCCGGGCACAGGAGTCAGGAAACCATCTCATCTCGTGTTGGAGATATTCTGCGAGAATGTCAGCCCAGTTCTACTCTATCCGGGCATGTCAATTGTGCAGGCGATGTTCTTTCGTCTCAGCAGTCCTGCAAGCAAGGGGTATGACGAACGTGACACAAGCCACTTTGTCGGTCAGGACGAGCCCAGAGTCACATAGACGGGACACAAAAGGAATTAAGGCGGTCGAAGCCGCTCAGAGTGCGGCTAGCTCTGCTAGGACGGCACACTAGAAAGAAGGTAGTCCACAATATGACGCAGTATGAGGTTGTACTGGCGAGTGGTGCAGAACACCTTCAAGACCGCTTCAGTGAACTCGGATATGGAGTGCACTGTTGCGGCCTCAACTATGACGGCAGAAGGATGTTCCCGAATGCGGACATATACGCGATTGTTCCAGATATAGAGGAACTATCGGGAAAGCGGGTGGTCGTGGTACAGTCATGCACTGGTTCCGGACCAGCCGAAAAGGAGAGATACACGACTTCTGACAGAGTCGTGGAGTTGCTTCTTCTTCTCGATGTCTTGCGAAGGCCGACGAAGGTGGAGGAGGTGGGTCACAAGCAGTACAAGGAAACCCCAATACCACCGCCAGCCCGTGTAGAGGTGGTCCTCACATTCCAACCCTTCGCGCTCCAAGACAAGTCGTTCAAGACCGGCGAGGCCGCTTCCGGTCGATGGGCGATGGAGACAATAGCTGCCTCATGCGACAAGGTGTGGACAGTAAATCCACATGCGCCAAGCAGTCTGCAGTGGGTCAAGAAACTGGCGCAGTCGGGCAAGTATGCGGAGATAGACATCATTTCAGACCTGGTTGACTTCGCAAAGCGTCACTTCGGTTACGACAACTGCTTGGTCGTGACGCCAGATGAGGGAGGACAGGAGAGGTTCTCGGTCGCGGGGTTCGGAAAGAGCAGACACAACTCATACAGTGTTGAGCTTCACGGAGAGCTAGTAGTTGGTGGATGCAATGTCGTAGTGATTGACGACCTGACAAAGAGCGGGAGCACGCTGTTGAAGGCATCCGAGAGACTCAAGGCCCAAGGCGCATGCGGCGTAGGCATGGCTGTGGTCCATGTCCTGCCGCTGGCTGACAAGGGAGAGGAGCTGCTTGAGAGGCTTGTCGAGAAGAGTGGTGGTATGATTGTGACGTCGAACACGGTACCGACACGGATCTTCGGGTTGAAGAACCCGCAACTCGTATACAATGTCGTGGACTCGATTGTCAAGGCAGTGTGAACATGTCGGGGAGGCAGCCACCTGCACGAAACCCTTTTCTTACGAGCCCTGCGAACCAACCTCGAGACGCCGGACAATGGAGAAGGAAAGAGAGTACCACATCGGAGTAGCGCCAGGGGAGCTTCCTGAGCTTGTGCTTCTGCCTGGCGACCCAGATCGAGCTCGTCTGATTGCAGAGTCATTCTTTCAGTCGCCCGAGCAGGTTGCAAAGAAACGAGAGTATTGGAGCTTCAGAGGCAAGCACCATGGGGTAGGAGTCGCGGTGTGTTCGACGGGGATAGGATGCCCCGCGGCAGCCATAGCTCTGGAGGAGCTCATACGGGTGGGATGTACAACCTTCATCAGAGTTGGCACAGCCGGAGCAATCGACCCCACCCTGTGTTCAGGAGACCTTGTGATTCTTACCGGGGTCGTGAGAAACGACGGGACATCACGACAGTACGTCCCCATCGAGTTTCCAGCTGTGGCAGACTTCGGTTTGATTCAACTACTGACGGAACAAGCCACAGCTCGTGGCGTCAGGTTCCGAGTCGGAATAGGACACAGCAAGGATGCATTCTACAGTGAGTTTCCGCACATGGTGGCCAGTCCAGAACACCAACGTCAGCAATGGGAGTCGCTGAGACGAGCTCGGGTCATAGCCACGGAAATGGAGTCAGCTGCACTCTATACCATCGGCCACTTGCGGGGCGTCCGAGTTGCGACGATTTGCACGATAGTTGGTGAATCCGTGGACAAGGAGGCAAGAATAGACAGGCTGCCTCCGCTGGACAACATGGTACTCACTGCATTGGATGCACTTGCAGCCACCATGAACTCGAAGTGACCTCAGAGACCGCCGTACCATGCCTTCTTCTGGATTGCCACGTAGAGGTCCTGTGCGGTCTTTCTGTCCAGACCCACCACCGAGACAAACTGCTCGGTGCCAGTTGAGACCAGATCGGTCACTGTTGCAATCCCCGCATTGATGATTGCATTGATGGTCATCTCCGGTACGGACAGCTCAGAGAGAAAGACTCGAAGCTCGGCAATGGTCGTGTCGTCCGCTACTGGAGCTGACACACCGGGCATCTCAGAGTCCACCTGCCCCTTGCTGATTGGCTTTGCTGCCTTTGCTGCCTTTCCAGACGCCTTCGCTGCCTTGCTGGGGGTCTCGGCCACTGCAGCAGGGGCTCCTTCAATAGTACTAGGCGCCGGAGTCGCTCCGACCGTCTCAACCGCGGAGAGCGCCTCGGTCGCCACACCGGGACCGGACATCCGCAGAATGAGACTCGGTCTGAGGACAAGCAGTCCGACGACAAGAGATGCAATCATCAAAGGTGTCAACACAATCGCACCAATGTCAGTGCCGATGAGTGTGCCATCCGGACCAAGAGAGGGGAGTCCAGATCGGACGCCACTGGTGAAGACCTCTACCCACGGAGTGCCAGAAACCTCGGCCGCTAGCCCTATCCAGAAGGGCGAGAAGAATGCAAGTCCGCCAAACTCATAGAAGAAGAACTCCCTGAAGAGCTGGCGACGGGCAAAGTAGACTGCAATTGGCGGTACGACGAGTATCAGTGCCGAGACGAACACCCAACCCAAGAAGAGACTCCACAACGACTGTAGTACGACCGGGTCTGTCACGCCATAGCCAAGTGCGTTGATCACAGCACTTCCCATGAAAACGATGCCCGGAAGCAGGGCACCAATGAAGACACCAAGCATATACCTCAATGACCTTCACCTCTTGGAATCCGGCAGGATAGAGTACCACTTCAGTCTTTTAGGTGTTTGGTGCACTACACTTATGAGTCGAGTGTACTGAGTCCATAGCGGGCACAGATATGGACTGTTTCTTCGTTCTAGGCACCAGACCCGAGATAGTGAAACTGGCCCCCATAATACACGAGTGTGAACGAAGAGATGTGAGCTCATACATCTTGCACACTGGGCAGCACTACTCTCAGAACATGAGCAGTGCAATCTTCGAAGACTTAGAACTGAGACCCCCAGACAGGGACCTCAGTATCGGGTCAGGGACACACGCAGAACAGACAGCATATGCTCTCCTGGGCATAGAGAAGGAACTGGTTTCTGTGAGACCAAAGGTCGTTGTGGCTCAGGGTGACACAAACGCTGTGCTATCGGCCGCCCTTGCAGCGATAAAGCTGGGAATAAGACTGGCGCATGTTGAAGCAGGGCTTAGGAGTTATGACAGACGTATGCCCGAGGAGCACAACAGGAGACTGACTGACCATGCTTCCGACTACCTGTTTGCACCTACCGAACACTCAGCCCGCATTCTGAGAGAAGAGAAGGTCTGGGGGGAGGTGTTTGTGACTGGTAACACTGTGATTGATGCGATTGAAGCGGCACTGCCTCGAGCACGGAAGAAGAGCAGGATCTTGTCTGATTTGGACTTGAAAGGCCGGGACTTTGTGCTTCTGACACTTCACAGGGCAGAGAATGTGGACGACAGGTCGGTCTTGAACGGTCTGATAAGAGGCATTATGTCACTCGATAGAGAGGTGGTATTCGCCGCACATCCTCGGACCGTGTCACGTCTGAAGGAATTCGGACTGATGTCGACCATCGAGTCTGCAGGAACGATTAGAGTAATCCCGCCACCGAGTTACTTGGACTTCCTAGTACTACTTCAGGCTTGCAGATTCGTCTTGACGGACTCGGGCGGAATCCAAGAGGAGGCTACTGCTCCATCTGTCAACAAGAGTGTGTTTGTGCTGAGGACATCCACAGAGCGTCCTGAGGCCGTAGAGTCCGGCCATGCGTCAGTGGTGGGCGTTGACCCGGCGTCATTTCCACAACGGATTCTTGAGGACCTAGCACACGAAAAGACCTGCTCAAGGAGATGTCCGTTTGGTGACGGGAGGGCCTCACGTACGATACTGGACATACTTCAGAGGAGACTTGGGTAGAGGCGCCATATGCTGGGGCCCCATATGCCCATTTAAGGCTCTCCAAACAAGGCTTATAAACCGCCTCTGTAAGGCTTCTTGCACTACTCTCAGGAGAGATAGTGAATGAGTTACGTTGTGAAGAGTAAAATCCAAGAGTTCGCGAAGAAGCATGAAATGAATGTGGGCTCGGACTTCTACCCAGAACTGGACAAGAAGATCGAGGAGCTCCTCAAGGAAGCTTCCAAGAGATGCACCGAGAACAAGCGTAAGACCCTAAAGGCATACGATCTGTAGAGCGTCTTGAAAGTCCTCCCCGCAAGGGAGGGAGAATCTGGGGGACTCGGGCGGCAGAACATTAGGGAGGACTGTGGTCCGAGTCTACCCCCATTGCTCTTTCTCTTTGTCATAGTCCGTCAGTCTTATCTGTGTGAATCAAGCGAATACCGACAGACCACTGTTGTTTGGACTGAGTTGGACACGCGAGCCGAGTCACTCTTCGGTCACACTACTGAAGTGAGTCCCTGACATCAAGGACTCGAAGACAACTGCCTTCTGACACAGCCGTGTGAACGTCTGTCATGTGGCTGTGAAACTGGGTCTAGGCCTGTCCAACTGTTGAACGACGGTGAAGCACCACCGAGAGGAAAGCTGATAGCATGTACAAGACCTGCCTCACAAACGATGACGGACCGCATAGTCGAGGGCTACTCGCACTCGCAGAGAGTCTGGCTGAGGTCTGCGAACTCACGGTGATAGTGCCTGATGGGCAAAGGAGCGCCACAGGCAAGGGACTGACTCTGAACCGTCCACTGAGAGCAACGGAGACCACAGCTAAGGGTTACAGGATGATAATGCATGATGGCACCCCGGCAGACTCGGTTGTTTTGGCTCCGTTCTTCATGGAACAGATAGACCTCTTCGTATCGGGCATAAACGCCGGAGCAAATCTGGGCTATCAGAGCATACTGACAAGTGGGACTGTTGGCGCTGCCATGGAGGCCTCACTCAAGGGATACAAAGCCATTGCTGCGTCGATGGAGGCCGGTCCTCAGGACTGGTTCAACCAGACGGGGGCAGGAGGTAACCTCGGACGCGCTGCCAGAATCACCTGTGACGTCGCCATCCGTGTACTCAAACATGGACTTCCCGACGGAACGGACATTCTCAACCTAAACTTCCCCTGTCATCTGGAGGAAGAAGCCCCACTGGTCGTCACCAGACCAACGCGCGTCAGAATGCGGAATGAAGTTGACCAGAGAACGGACCCACATGGCAGAAAGTACTACTGGTTCGTGGGCGTCGAGGTCGAGCCAGAGCCGGGGACTGATGCTCACGTGGTCCTAAAAGAAAACGGAGTGTCGATATCCCCACTGAGGATCAATGGCATCGCGGAGGAGCATCTTGAGGCTGTCAGGAGGTTCTTAGCGACTCCATTCTCCTGAGCGCAACCCATAGCTCATCAGTCAGAGGTCTCGGAAGGGAACGAGTCGCGTCCCCGGTCGACATGACACGCCTAGCAGCATCGGCTGTGACTCTGCCAATACAGGTGGTCGGAATACCTGCGTCAGTGAGCGCTTGTACCAACCGGTCCTTGTCTTGTGACGGACAGGTCATCAGCATGCACCCGCTGCTTATGAGTCCCAGAGGATCAATGTTGAGCAGGTGACATAGTCTTTCGGTGGCGGGGTGAAGAGGAATGGTGGTGGAGTCTATTTCGCACCCGGTGCCACTAGCATCACAGATCTCGTGGATACCACCATATACCCCACCCTCGGTCGGGTCATGCATTGCTGTCACCAGTCCTGTTGAGTAGGCGGCAGTACCATCTTTCACAACACTAATCATTGACCGCAAGCTCATCCCAGCTTGGACGACTTCATACGGAAGATGCTTGTGTAACACGTCGCGGCCCTCTGTACACAGGATGGATGTTCCCTCTAGTCCTACGGTCTTCGTGAGGACTATGACATCACCGGGTCTGGCACCCGAGGATGTGACATAGGCTCCTTCTTTGGTCACGCCTATCATGAATCCTGTGATAATAGGTCTACCCAAGCCCTCGGTCACCTCAGAGTGTCCCCCGACAACAGACACGCCCAAGGCCAGAGAGGCTTCGTGTACTTGGCGCATTATGCGTTCGAGATCTTGGGGGGTACTACCGGGGGGCAACAGAACAGACAGGAGAAACCAGCGTGGTCGTACACCAAACGTAGCAATGTCGTTTGCATTGACATTGACAGCAATCCACCCGATGTCTTCAACAGAACCTGTGACTGGGTCAGTAGAAACAACAAAGACAGTATCACCCACACGTATGAGGGATGCGTCTCGTCCGATGCTAGGACCTAGAATGACATCACGGTCGTCAGAACCAAGGAACGGAAAGACAGAACGGATGAGAACGTCAGGCGGGACCTTACCGGGCAGCAAATCACTCAATCTCTCCTAGTCGGTGCGCAGTGGTCCTGTGCCGAGCGTATGAAAAGTGACCTCATCGAAGACCCCAGCGGGGCTCTCTTCACTCACTATGCCGCTCGACAATTGTCGGCCCGCTGCGCGACTGGACTGCTGTTGCGGTGCTAATTAACGTAATCGAACGGCCTCAGCGGAGATATGACTCCGCGGACCTGAGGTCCTCTTTGCGCAGCCTGCTGCGAGTCTGACTGCCGCGCAGGAAGGCTCCAATGACCGATTTCTCTCTCAGAATCTCGGTTGACAGGTACGCTCTACCGTCTGCCACACGCGCAACCAGAAAAGCTCCGAACTCCTTTCTGAACTCGGACACAGACAGTACGGTCTCCACAGGATCAAAGAGACCCTCCTTTCTCATCCTGAGCGTGACTGCCAGCTCAAGCGCATCATGGTAGGGGAGCTTCAGGACGCGTGTCCAGCCCATCTGCGACTTGTCCACATTGACAGCAGCAAGTCGAACCCGTTCTTTCCTCAGGAGTCTTGCGGCCCGAACCAGATCCCTCACGGGCGTGTACTCCGAGTCGCCTGGTCGGGCCGTCTGTGCCAGAGGTATGTTCGGTGCGAAGTCAGAGATGAGGACTACAAGAGGTTCCACATCCGGGTTTCTCATTCTCTCTCTTCGGATCGTCTCAAGCGCCTTGACCATTCCGTTAGCAAGAGGTGTGAGACCGGATGACTTCAGGCGGGCGAGAGCCCTGTATATCTTGTTCCAGTTCGTCGTGGGGGACTGGACCTCGACTGCTCCTGAGTCCTTGAATGCTACAATGCCGCAGCGGTCTCGGGACCCTCTCGTCTCGCTTTCAATCCGTTCAATCAGCCTGCGGACCTCCGCTGCTGACGACTTCATCGACAGACTCACATCAACGACAAGTATGACGGTCAGCGGCGTGCGGCTTGCAAATACCTTCTCTCGCAGGTCATCAGCCTGTATGCGAATGCGACCACCGGGAATCAGTCTCCCCGTACGAGCGACTGCCGCCATTATCGTCGCAGGAATATGCAGACTTCCAATGACTCCAGAGGGAGTCCTCCATCTTCGGGGTCTACCGTGAGTGGCAGCATCCGAGGCCTTGAGAGAGCCCGACCCACGTGAACTCACTCTCTTGCCTATCCACCCACCAGAAGACACCTTTGAACGCACCATTGCCCGCGAGATGAGCTGTCCAGAGTCGAATATCTCAATCCCGGTATCAATGTCAGGCAACTTGACGAAGAACTCATCAGCGAGTGCAGTGGGAGTGTCGCGAATCTCAGACTTTGGACCCATAATCCTAGGTGGCGACTTCTCAGAGTACCTACGCGTGACAGTACCTAGCTCATCACCGGGTTCCGGTTCGACTCGACCAGGCTCTACAACGTCAATACCTGCGGCAGGGCCTGACTTCCGTCGCGTCATGTTCCGCAGCCAATACCGGATTGTCTGATAGATAAGAGGGACATAGAGTAGTGTGTCAACTATCAGGATAGGAAGGGACGGAAGCGACCCGAGAGGTGTACCAGTGATGAGATTCAGAGGTGACAAGTAAATCCATGCGAAGTACGGGAAGATGGAGAGCATCATTATGGCACAGATAGTACCCTTGACCGGGTTTCCCTCAGGGTTTCTCACTCGCTGGGAGCTTTTTTTTTTCCCTCGGCCTTCCCACTCTCAGCATAGGTGCTCTGCCGCCCAAACTTGCCGCCGCTGAACCTCCTGCCAGACTTGTCTGACTCCTCCGGCACTTCGTTTGGTGAGCTGCGTCGGTCGCTCTTCCGTGCGACCTCCGACGCCCTACTGATGGCCTGGTCTATGTCCTGAGGCGATGGCGGCTCAAGCAGTCCACCTCTTCGAGTGCGATGGCTGAGTGCGAGCTGGGCAGCCATTTGAAGATCCTCGGTCGTGACCTCGGAGCGACCCTCGAACGCCGCGTTGGTGATCGCAGTCTTGCTGATTGTGATGTCTGGCCGGACACCATCAACCTCCAGCGCGTCGCACGCCATGGCGATGGCCTTCAGGGCATACTTGGGCAAGACGACTGAGTCGAGGAGCTCCTTGGCCCTCTTGATTTGATCTCTGAGCTCGGACTGGGATGCCTGCCAAGAAGCCAGAAATGCATCCGGGTCACTCTCGAATGCAAGATTACGTTCTACGAGCTCCATTCGCTCGTCGACTGTGAGATCCCTTCCAATTGAAACGTGGAGAGGGAACCTGTCAAGTAGTTGCGGCCGAAGCTCTCCCTCTTCTGGGTTCATCGTGCCGACGAGGATGAAGTCGGACGGGTGCGCAAGTGATATTCCCTCACGTTCAATCACGTTCACCTTTGTCGCGGCCACGTCCAGCAGGTCATCAACAAGATGGTCAGGAAGGAGGTTAACCTCGTCAACATACAGCACGTTTTGATTGGCCTCTGCAAGAATCCCAGGTCTGAGGGCCTGAATGCCATCGCGCAGCACGCGTTCGATGTCTATGGAACCTATGAGCCGGTCCTCGGTTGTCGACAGAGGCAGGTTCACAACACGCATCTTTCTCTTCTTGGAAACCAGTGTCTCTCCGGAAGCGACTCTGGCTCGACACTCTTGGCAGAGCGAGTCTGGCACTGTTGGACTGCACCCGAAACGACAGCCTTCGACAACATCCACTTCTGGCAGAAGGTCTGCGAAGCCCCTCACAACTGTGGTCTTTCCTGTGCCCTTGGGACCGGAGATCAATACTCCACCGATACGATGGTTGATGCCGTTGAGAACGAGAGCCAGTTTCAGAGTCCTCAGGCCCACTATTGCTGTGAATGGCAGAATGGGTTTCAGTGACTGACTCATCGCCTGACCTCTTCGCAGATTCACAGTGAAACGATAGAGGCAAATAAGTGTGTGCTTGCGTGTGTGACTCGTGACTGGCTTGCTGTCGTACGTTGAGCATCTGGAGTGTCCCGAGTGCCATAGGCGTTTTCCGATCGACAGCCTGACTAGCCTGTGTGTATGCGGCTCTCCACTCTTCGTCATCTACGACATTGACGCTGTGGTTGAATCAGTAGCCAGAGGGGAGTTCCCCACGAACGTCAGTTCGATGTGGAGATACTCGCACCTCATGCCGGTCAAGTCGGCATCCAACGTAGTCAGCCTAGGGGAAGGATGGACTCCGCTCCTTCTCTCACGACGACTCGGCAATCACGTCGGACTGCAGACCCTGATGATAAAGGACGAGGTACAAAACCCGACTGGCTCCTTCAAGGACAGGGGACTGTGCGTGGCAGTCTCGAAGCACATTGAGCTTGGTATTCGCTCCTTTGCCCTGCCGTCGGCAGGGAATGCGGCCATCTCGTTGAGCGCATACTGTGCTGCTGCGGGAGTGATAGCCCATGTGTACATGCCTGATGACACTCCAGAGAACTTCTTCAGAGCGTGTGAAACATATGGAGCGAATACCAATCGTGTCGCTGGCACAATCTCCGACTGCGGCAAGCAGATGAGAAACAGAGGAGGCGAGTGGAAGGACCTGTCCACCACACGAGAGCCGTATCGTGTTGAAGGAAAGAAGACGATCGCGTTCGAAGTATCAGAACAGCTACACTGGAAACCACCTGACGCCATAGTGTGTCCGACAGGCGGAGGTACAGCAATAGTAGGGATATGGAAAGGCATGGACGAGCTCGAGGCGCTCGGTCTCATAGGCGCGGAGCGGCCAAGACTCTACGCTGCTCAGAGCGCATCATGTGCGCCGGTCGTTCATGCACTCGAGAAGAAGCTGGACACAGTCGAGCCATGGCCAGACCCAAAGACAACTGCGTTGGGACTGCGTGTGCCGAGCCCGTTTGCAGGCAGACTAATACTCCGAGCAATCCGCAGTACCGGAGGCACAGCCATTGCAGTGCCCGAACGTGAGATAGCAGAAGCACAGAAACTGGGGTCCAAGATGGAGGGGATTGATATGGGACCTGAAGCAGCTGTCGGTCTAGCTGGCATCAGGAGTCTCACTGAGTCGGGAGAGATAGGCCATGACGAGCAGGTGGTTCTGCTGAACACGGGCACTGCAACGAGGTACTGGTGCTAGATACCTGCACATATGTTATTAGTCAGTACAGCGGCGCACACTCATAGACTAGACACATAGCACATGGAGTGTCCCATACGTGACTGAGAATACGGAGACACAATACCCATCGCATGAAATGCACTATGCAAGCTTCAAGCAGTCAATCAAAGCCGGAAAGGCTGAGCTGTCGTTGGCAGTCATTCTGCTTGTCTTGTACTTCTACCTGCGTCTGGAAAACGTCAGTCTCGACGTTGTGCTGTTGCTCGGGTTCATTATCGGCGCTTGGCTTGCCTTCAGACCATCTGAGTGGGCTGTGGATGGAATCGAGAGTGGGGCAGGACATCTGCGTCTCACAGCGTATGTTGCAGGGATGCTATCCAGTCTTGTGAGCAATATGCCAGAAGCCGTTGTGAGCGGCTTCACCGCATACGCCGGATACGCTCAGAACAATCAGGTGCTTCGTGACATATCTGTTCTCTCGGTCTTGATCTCCGCTGGCTTCAACATGCTACTCCTCGGCATGACAATAATAGTCTGCACTCGAAAGGAGAAGCGGATGCTGGTTCCCGACGAGGTGGTCAAGAAAGACTCAGTGCTTATCCGATGGGCCTTTGTGGCACTCCTCGCCATGTTTGCTCTGGGAGTCCTCGAGCTGATATATCAGGCGCCCATCAGCGAGGCAAGTCCTCCGCGTTTTCCCCCGCTGCCGTCGCTTGTGCTAATGTCATCATACATCATATACGCGATAAGTCTCACCAGAGAGAAGAGGGGTAACGACAGCGAGGTTGCCAAGCCACATCACACCAGAAGGACTGCAGCCGCTCTGGCGGCGGTAGGGTTCGTTGGAATCTTCATCGCGGGAGAGATGCTCACCTATAGTGTGGAGATAATGCTTGAGGAGTACCCTGCTCTTGCTGGCAGTCTTGGCAGCGAGGTCACGCTCCCTGCGCTCCTCCTCGGTGCAGCAGGTGCGCTCCCAGAGCATGGAATTGCACTGGTTGCAGCCGCAAGAGGCAAGACGGGACTTGCTGTCGGAAACCTCATCGGAGGAGTCCTTCAGATTGTGCTGCTTGTCATGGGGGGAATTGGTTTCTTTGTACCGATTCCTATGGACCGCTACGTGTTGTTTCAAATCCTAGTGATAGCAGGTAGCCTCTGGTTTCTCAAGGCGAATCTGACCGATGACCACGAGCTCGACGCCTATGAAGGTGTGCTGATAATGTTGCTGCAGGCGTACGTATTCGCAATACTCATTGGCCGGGGCTTTTGAGCAGATAGGGAAGTATGCCGCGTAGGTCGTCCCCCTCAACCGAGACAGTTGCGGCTCTGGCGACCTCAGGAGTCTCCGGTCTGAAGGCAATTGACAGGGGGACGACGGCAAACACGCTCAGGTCGTTTTTTCCATCACCGACGAATGCTGTCCTGTCAAGGGGTATCCCGAAGTGATTGGCCACCTGCTTGATCTCCTGGACCTTCTCACCCCAACCGACGCCTACCTCAACTCTGCCGGTCAGAACACCGTCGACATGTTGCAGCCTGTTGGTGAGAACATACTCAATCCCAACCCGGCGCGCGACATCGTCTGCAAGAAGGTCTATCCCCCCGCTCAGTATTGCAACCTTGATGCCGTTAGCCTTCAGCTCGCGAATGGCCTCAACGGCACCGGGTACTAACTCAGTGGCGCGCACGACCTCCATGACCTCCCGAACCGAGCGGCCCTTCCAGAGAGCCGCATCGAAGTCGGCCCACTGTTGATATGAGATGTCGCCAGAAAAGAACATGTCATAGAATCTTCGGCCCTCCGTTTCTGTGCCGAAGGCCTGGTGCAGTCGCCACCAGATGCTGTTGTGGCAGGTCAGAGTGCCGTCGACATCGAAGACGACCAGTTGTATGCTCATGTGCTTCACGCCAGCCTGGGTAAGCGTGATTCCAATCTAGGACTCGGCCTCACGTTCTCGTTCTTCCTTGGCCTCTCTTTCCAAGTCTGCGAGGAGGTCATCGATTCTCTTCTCCGATGTAGGAACAGAGGTCCCTGTCTTGTGCTCAGCACCAGTGGTGAGGGGAGGAAGCACGCCTTCCTTCTCGAGAAGCATCTCAGCCTCCATGGACTCGAGTCGTCTGTCTATCCGCTCCTCTGTTTCCACGGACATACCCGTGCTACTCAGGTCCTCGGACAAGAGCTCTCCCGCAATCGAGATCTGCTCAAAGGACTGGGAGAGCCGGTCCAATTGTGTCTGAATCTCGGCTGGCGTGAGAAGCGCCCGGGCCTGAGCGAGGGCGTGGTTGGCAATTGTGAATGCCCTGAGTACTTCAGCCTGGTCCTTCGCCTCCTCAATGTTGAGTAGGGCGCTCTCCAAGGTGGCAAACTCCTGTTGGTAGCGTCCCCGCCGATTCTCCAAGTCGGCGACTATTGCCAGATGAGAACGAGCAGCGGCCTTGTCACCGCGACGCAGTGCCTCTCTGGCGAGCTTCTCCTCATCCATCATACGTGTCTCGAGCTTTCGGATCCGCAGAGTCATCGCATTCATAGTACCGCGTATCTCAAGCATTCCGCGCTCGGTGTCGACTTTCTTCTTGCCGCTCAGGAAGCCCATTGTTGCCCACCAGACATTGCTCTGCTGTGGTCATCTATGTCTGTCAGCATTTAAACACATGCTATACTGACTGCAGAATACGCTTATAGCCCGGAATGGCAGGCGGACTGCTGAATGACATGCGCACGGCGGACATTCTTCTTCGTGCAGTGGAGCGAGCTCGGTCAGCAGTCACCTCAAACATGACTAGGGCCACAGACCACTCAGGCCGAACTAACCTCTTCGGCGACAGTACACTGGTCCTCGATGAGATGGCCGAGAGCGAAATCATTGATACACTGACATCCTCGGGTCTGCGACTGGCAATCCTCTCGGAAGAGAGAGGGTTCCTCAGAGACCGAGAAGACGCGGACTATCTCGCGGTCATTGATCCTGTCGATGGCTCAACCAATGTTGAGAGAGGAATCCCTCTGTGTTCTGCAGGCGTATCGCTGGTCCACCTCTCGAATCGAATGACGACAGACGACGTGGAAGTCAGCGTTGTTAGGTCTTTCTTTACAGACGACACCTTTGTCGCCAAGAGAGGAGAGGGCGTGACAAGAAACGGTGCTCACGTGAGGGTCGCATCAGAGAGACCCATCGAGGAGGCGATAGTGTCGTACGACACCAAGAAGCCATACGACATTGATTTCATGACCGCATCAGCGAGAGTGTTGGCTGCAGTCAGGGACATGCGACGCTCAGCAAGCAACCTGCTGGACTTGTGCTGGACTGCCTGTGGAGCACTTGATGCGATGGTTGACCTTCGCGGGATTCTGCCCATAGTGCACATCTGTGGTACGCACATGGTCGAGGAGGCGGGCGGATATGTGATCAATGAGTCGGGCTCTCGAATGCGACTGCCCATCGACATTGAACAGAGAATGAGCTTCATAGCATCCTCAGACCGCAAGCTCGCTGATGAGATTCTGAAACGATTCCGTGGTGATGCAAGTCTAGGCGTATGATGATGTGACTTGTACATCATTGCGATGTCAGCATACAAAACCGGAAAGCAGCAGTCTCGGTGGTCAGACCTCTTCATCCTCTTCGTCAGCAACCACGTCGGTATCCTCAGCCGCGGAGCTACCTACGTCCTTAGTCGCAGAAACGGTCTCGTCTGAAATCTCGTCACTGGTTTCCTCGCTTGGTTCCGATGATGGTCTCTCGCCCTCGACAATCTCGGCACGTGCGCCCCCGGGGGGAGCTGACATCTTGCTGAGGGTTGCGTAACCAAGGACCACACTGAGAATGGTGAGAAGCACCGTGATTACCACTGCGCCAGCAGTGCCAAACCATGCCACGGGATTTACAAGTAGACTGGATGGGCTAGTACCTAGACCAAACTGCTGAATCCACATGGGCACAACAAACACTAGAGGCAAGCACACCATGACAAGAAGCACAATCGACAGCGTGATCTCAGCGGTGTATCTCAGAATCCTCTTCAGTGTACTCTCAACGGCCTTTCTAGCAACTGCCATCGCGCTTCTCCGCTACCGCGCATGTGGTATCTCCTTTAAAGCTTGCTCCCCCAGAGCGCTTGTTGCAGATTCTCGTGTGTTGCAGCGTGCAAACGCGGACACTGCTGTTGCATGCTTCACACTATTCCTCGGAATCGAACCAGAACACTGCACACCTGTGCATAAGCAAGGGAGTAAGTGCCAATCTGAGTTGGGGTTAGCAGCAGCTGCCCAGAAGTTGGACGGTCTTGGACATCGCTGCGTGATGCTATATACCTCCGTGCGGGAACGGAGAGCTCGAGGTCGGCTCGACACATCATGAGACCTCGAGGAGTGACCCCAGTGCCGTATCCTGGGAGTGACAAGACTCCTGTGTCCAACTTTGTCCGACTAAGAATGAACGGTACCAGACTTGGTCAATCCTCAGTGGTCATCAGCATCCAGACATGCGCTATGTGAGGATGCCTGGTGGACCGAGTTCTCTGCGGAATAGAGCACAGGGGACCTTGAGAAGAAGATGTCAGGTGGACAGGGGTCGTGAGAGAGCGGTTAGGTGAAAGTCCCCTTCGTATAGTATCATATCATAATAGCATATAAGTGTATCTTGAAGCGATGCCACAGAATCAGTCACGGGGATGAGGTACAAGTGTAAGGATTCTGCAGAGGAGAGAACTAGTCTGTAGCAGTCCCGATCATGTGAAACATGTACGTGTCATTCGGCGAAATGAGTGTGCGGTGACGAGACGACAACAAGCAGATGATGAGCGAGGTGTGTTGCGAGAGTCGCAGGGTTTCCGATGGGCGAGTGCGAATATCACAACTCTTATAAGGCACTTGCTGCGTAGTAAGCAATTGAGGCTCATGAGGAACGCTCAAAACCCTCCACCATCCTACGATGGTAAGCATCCCTCCTGAATCCTGATAGCACGATAAGTGCGTACATCCTCTCCTCCTCAAGCAACCAAAGCGAACCTTCTTTTGGAGCGCTCCTCGAGCCTCATAACCGTTCATTCTTAGTTGCAGGGAGTCTGACACAGAAGTCCCGTCGCACCCAGGAAGCGGCACTGGTGTCGCTTCTCGAGAAGAGGCATCACAATGTGTCCAGTCGACCTCCGTCGCTCTGTTTACGCACGGAGGCATGTGAGTACCAAGCAGTGATGTCCCAGACCGTCCAGCTTCTGGGCAGCTGCTGCTGACCTTGCTAAGTACTCCACATAAACATGTGATGCAAAGGGAGAGGAAAGGTCCCCTCCCTGCTCCACGTACCAGTTACATACCCCTCTAGGTCATCGAGACCTCTGCATCTGAGTACATCTCGAATGCCTCGATAGAGACCGGCGCCGTGCCGCCGCTGAAGATGTCGATGAAGAACGGGCTTATCGACTCTGCAACCTTTGTCCACACCCTGTCGTCCTTGCGATAGTATGAGAATCGCGTCGAACTGTACCGCACCTCGATGACAGAACCGTTTGGAAGCCTGTCAAGGTCAGCCACGGCAAGCCACGGCCTACTGGCATGATCATCTCGGGTGGGCTCCGACAACAGGACATACACGACGCCTCCATTCCTGAGCAGGAGAAGTGCCACATGAGGCCGGTCTATGTGGTTCCATGTCCGAGGAATCGTCGAATACCTACATGAGAACGCGCCGGTGGCGGAGGACAGAAGCATGTACGAACCCTGATCGAGATTCATCATTCCATCCTGTGCTTCAAGGGCGTGACTAGTCGGCATCGAATCACACGCGCACGGTACACAATCGGCTGCGAGATATATAACCTAGCGCTGCGGGGGAAGCAGATAGAGGACAACATACACCTGCTGTAAAGCCTTCATTTGCGTCTTCTCAGGCACAGTCTCTTTCAGATGTTTCGCGCAGGACGCTGTAGCATTCGACGCACGAATCGAGTACTTCATCCTACAGTATCCGCTTAACAAACGGACTCTGCTCTCTCCGCACATCAACTGAGACGACCAAGTATGTGGTCCGCCACGGACTCGAGGCTCAAGAAGACGTGAGTGGCACCCACACTCCGGAGTACTTCTGCAGAGGTCTCACCGGTGGCAACGCCGATGAACTCAATCCCTGCACGTGCAGCCGCTGCGGCATCTATGCGCGCGTCGCCAACGTAGACTGCTTCGTCAATCCGCACGCCAAGCCTTGTAAGAAGGTGAACAATTCCCTCAGGAAAGGGCTTGGGGCTGGGCGACTCGTTCCGCGTCTGAATGATGTCGAAGTATTCGTCAAGGGGAACTCGCTGAAGGATCATATTGACTGCGACACGGCCATTGTTCGTGAGTATCGCGGTCTTCAGTCCAGCCCCACGAATCCTGTGGACTGCAGAGAGAGCGCCCTCTATGAGTTCAACCCCATTTGCGGCAAGGCCTTCATGTCTGCTGAGAAGGTCGTCAACCTCTCGCTCCATTTTCAGCCACGCATCCTCTGAGAGTCCTCTGGAGAGAAAATACGCCCTTGCCTTCTGGGTCGAGCTTGATATTCCATCGTCAGGGTCAAGAATGTGAGGGGGGAGACCTCTCGTCAGGAAGTAGTTCTTCGTGTCCCTGCGCATCGCATCCAGCGGAAGTGTGAGCTTGGTGATGGTTCCATCGAGGTCGAACACTGCCGCTCTGAGCATGGACTCAACCGGTCGCCATGACGAGCGCCGGGCCTCTTAAAGGATGCTGTGAGATGGAGCATGCACTCACAACTCGGACTCCAGTCCACGAAGGAAGATTGTGAGCTCCTGTGACACGACAGACATGCCGAGACCATAGAAGTGGTCCACTCCCACCATAGGCACAAGCCGGACTCTGTTATGCCTCATCAGGCTCACTATGGACTCCGAGTCACTTGGCGGGACTATGACATCGTCAGAGCCATGGAAGAGAAGGACAGGGCATCGCACAGGCGCGAGAGACACCGGTGTGCAGGCTTCGCTTAACAATTGCATCGATGGGCTCAGGCCAACCAGAAAGGACCAGGATTCTCGAACCGCAGAGCATAGGGCCACAGAGGCACCGAAGGAGTATCCCACAAGCCCCACTGTCTGCATCCCGCCCTTCCCCTTCATTTGTCGTGCCACTTCAAGGAGATCGCTGACGGCTCCTGAAACACCTCTGAATGATGCCGCGGTATGAGCGAATCCTCGTTGGTTGAACCTCAGTGTTGAGTAACCCAGACCAAGGAGCATTGCGTCGAGTGCGGCGATGACGTGGTTATCCATGTCCCCGCCATATAGCGGATGGGGGTGAAGTAAGATGCACAGGCCTTTGCTCTCGTCGGACTCTGTTGCAAGGACACCACTCAGTCTTGCGTCATCAACACAGAACTCAACGCGCCTACTGATCATTGTTCACTCTCGTCCAACCGTGTCTAAGGAGAGAGCTTTGACGCACGTCCCATTCTCGTCGGCAGGGCGAACCACTTCCATTCGAATTCCGGGGCAGATTCCCTCAGCGACCGCACCTACATATGGGAGACACACGGCGCCGCAATAGAGCTTACCTCTTGCCTTGAAAGACTCGTACTGCGGACAGAACGGATGGGTGGTCTCCACACGATTCTTACTGACCCACTTCGGAACCATTCTGGCTCCCATCACATGACCAATCACAAGCCAAGCATCAACAGCATCTCGCAACGTGGACCCCAGGCCCAGTCGCTCGCTCATGGTCTTGGCATCTTGACTGCCCAAGCGACGGAACACTTCAGATATGGCCTCGAGACCTTGTGCACCAAGACGCTCGTCCAGCACAGTGCTCATCTCAGACATTAGCCGAATGAGATTCTGTCTGAGCTCGGTCACCTTCGATCCAGCAGGTATCAGGCCCTTCACGGCCGCACTTCTCATCAGACCCATGCTACGTCACTACAGTGCGCAGCAACAGAAGACACACGTATTATCTTTTTGCGTAAGTGGCTTTGTTCACAAATCACCTTAAGATGCAGTCAGTGTCGCAGAGACTGCCCCGTGGCTAACAGGGACAATGGTGTGTGGTAACCGACTCAGCTCATAATGGGCGGCAGTCAGACTCGGATGGCATCACCGGAAGTAAAAAAGGGGGTTGGTACGGGTCTATGTCGAATCAAGTTGATTGGTACGCATCATGACATTGACACAGCCAGCATGGCATCGATGATAGAAGGGTTTCCCAGGCTGCTAAGAGCAATGCGCCCGGACAGAGGTCTGCTGGAGGCAGCACGGCTGGTTCGCCCATCATGCAGGGGAGTCTGCCTCGCTGGAATGGGGGGCAGTGCGATTGCTGGCGAGATTAGCAGAGCGGTGCTGTCACCCCTGTCAGCAATTCCCATCGTTACAACCAGAGGATACTGGCTCCCCAAAGCAGTAGATTCCCAGTGGTGCGTCATCTGTGTCAGCTATTCAGGGTCGACCGAAGAAACGCTGTATGCAACCAGAGAGGCATTGGACCGTGGATGTTCCGTGTTTGGGGTCACATCTGGCGGAGAGATGACTCGAATGCTCCAAGCTACTCGGACACAGCTCGTTCCACAGGGTTTTCAACCAAGGGCGGCTCTGCCGCTCATGATCTCAATCGTACATCCTCTCGTTTCCGCGGTGATAGGTAGCAACGATTACGACTTCACACGCGTTTCGTACAGGCTCGAGAGAGAGGCTGAGTGCGTGTTCGCAGATGCGCCTTCAGTAGACACTCTTGCGGCACTGATGAGTGGCAGGATTCCGATATTCTATGGGTCAGAGCACATGACTGCTGTAGCGTATCGAGCCAAGTGTCAGATTAACGAGAATGCCAAGGCAGCAGCGTTCTTCTCTGAAGTGCCCGAGGCGAACCACAATGAGATCGAGTCGTACCATGCTCTTTCGGAGGCAGACTTCCTCCCAATCATACTGAGAAGCCGCTTCGAGACCGAGAAGACAAGAGCAAGACTCCAAGCCACTCAAACTATCATGACCGAACAAGGACTGGCACCGCTCTGCCTCCGCGTGCATACGGAGGATTCACTGGAAGAGGCACTGGCGATGACACTGCTGCTTGACAGGGTGTCACTGAGACTAGCAGAACTTCGCGGGGTGGACCCACTGAATGTGCACTCGATTCGCAGATTGAAATCAATCCTATCTCAGAGCTAGTCGCCGGTGTAGCCTTCGTAGGTGAACGCAAGAATCCGGACGGTCTCAGACCTCGAGCCAAGAATGTGATACAACAGGTACAGCTGCACAGCGAACGTCCAGTTGTCGGATGCCGCCGCATTGATGAGTGTCTGCTTATCGGGGTCCTCCTTAACAACAGAACCAAGCGTGAAGTTCCTCTGGTAACCAGACTGAACAATGCGTTCTGTGCCCACAAATATCCTCCTGAATGTTGGATAGCTCAGGTGGTCATCGTTGAGGTAGACGACAGCATGCATCGAGGACAGCGTGGCCTCACCCGAACCAGTCTGGGGCGCCGAGAAACTGAAGAGGAGTTCAATAGTGGGATCGCGTGTCATGTTCATCGGGTCGAAGTTCGAAATGGTGATTCCTTCAAGGTCTATCTGGAGATGGCTTACGAGCATGTAGCTGCCGGAGAAGTAGCTCGCATTGACAGCTAGACTCATTCCACCAACCAGGCCCAATATGATAGTCACAAGGACAATGGCATTCTGTGGTCTGGTGCCCGTTATCATTCTAGATCGACCTTGTCGGCTGGAAACGACAGATATCTGGCTTTTGCTCAGAGCAGCTCTGTGATTCTAGACGGTGAGCAATGCAAAGGTGACCATGTGAACCAGCCAAGGAAACACGGAGAGAAGAGCAGGAAGAGGAATGGCGGGGAGACTCTTACCTTCCTCTGCCAACACCAGTGTGTTGACCGCGAAACCCAAGAGTGCGAGGAGAACAGACATCAACCACACGTATCCCGGAAAGAACACGAAACCGTGAGAGGCAACCAAGGAGAAGGTCACATAGTCACCAACTCCAACGGTCACTCCCTGCGACTGAACGCGGGTATAGTCGAATGGGTCAGACCCAACTGCGTCTACCATGAACTCAGGGTGTGCTGCAGGGTTATATCTAGTAAGGGCAACGTCCTCAATGGCCAAAGATAGAACCAAGACAATCATGGTTGAAGTGACCATTGTGATTGCGAGAAAGGTGCCGAATATGCAGCCATAGAATGCCACGAAGAAGTTGCGAAGCATTGGCGGGATCACGTCAGTCAGCAGCAGTACGATTGATATCATTGAAACGCCTAGTGATAGCACGAGGACTACGCTCTCAAATACGCCTGCGGCTCCCTTGAACATGACGAGCAGGAGAGATTGGCCGATGAAGATGGACACGAATCCTAACATCGGTGATACAAGCAGGGCCACCGCAAGCCGCCTGGCTCCTCTGTTGCTCTGCAGAACCCAACGAAGCGACAGTACGACAAGCATTCCGACAAGTGTCGAGATTGCTGCCTGCAGAACAGCAGCACCGATTGTTAGTTCGTGTGCCTGTCCCTGTTGACCCAGAGTACCAGCACTTACGGCGCCGTTCGCTATGAGAGTGCCGATGATGAGAGGAAGGGAAGAGAGCAGAAGCAGCCGCTTTCGGTCGGGACTTGTCGCGCTCACAGATACAAAGTAGTAGGCACGGGTTATATAGCAGCTCTTTAGCGTAACCATTCGTCTGGATTCGTTGGTTCCGACTCCCGACTGGATACTATTCCACTGACTTCTCGGTCGCTGTTGTGGGCATCAGAACACCATGGGTTAGCAGCAGCTGCCCAGAAGTTGGACGGTCTTGGACATCGCTGCGTGATGCTATATACCTCCGTGCGGGAACGGAGAGCTCGAGGTCGGCTCGACACATCATGAGACCTC
>JACAEL010000096.1 GCA_013388835.1 Candidatus Thorarchaeota archaeon
ATATACTCCTTTTTCTTGTATTCTTGAAGGCTTTTCTCTATTCTCTTCAATCCTTCTTTGTTCGAGAGTTCTTCTAAAGTTGCAAGGATCTCCTCTATTTTGTCAAAGTGTTCATAAAGCTCCTTTAGTAAAGGACGAGGAATCGAAACGGCCTCTGCCAACCATTCCACCACGATTATAGTAGTAAACATCGGGGGTAATTAATATTATTTAAGAATGATCGAGATTTCGAACAGTGAAGTAAATCGTATATTATGTTTTTGTAGTGTGCTAGCATAGCCTTATATTCTTTTAAAGCAAAAAATAATGAGCATGACTCGCTTTCCTCAACCTTCATGCGACAAAGGTAGCCAGAAGTGGATCCAAACGCTCATTAACGATCAACCGGAGCATCTGAACTCGCAGATAAGAGCAAAACTGAATCTTTCAAGAGACGAACATATTCAGTGGCTCTCGCCGTTGAAGGATGATGAGTATTCTGAATATCGCGATCAAGAGTTCATAGACTTGCTTGGGATCAAGCTGAAAGAGAAGCCATTGGCGGATTTTTGGCCGGAAAGAGGCCCTCAATGGGACGCACTGGGGAAATATTCTTGGGGAAAGTTGTTCTTGGTTGAAGCAAAGTCCCACATTCGAGAACTGATTTCAACAATGAAAGCCAAAGAAGATTCGGCAAGAATAATACGCAAGAGTCTTCAAGAAACTAAGCGCTTTCTTGGATCAAACGCTGAAATTGACTGGTCTTGCGGTTTCTATCAGTACGTTAACAGACTTGCCCACTTGTACTTGTTGAGGCAGAACAGACTTCCAGCATATCTTTTGTTCGTTTATTTCATAAACGATTTTGAAATGAAAGGTCCGACTTCAATTCATGAGTGGAAAGGTGCAATAGAGTTGTTACATTCATACTTGGGGATTCGAAGACATAAATTGAAAGACTTTGTAGCCGATGTGTTCATCGATGTAAGATGTCTTCAATAATCAAGCACTTAAGTGCCTGGACTCTTCTTTGCTACCTTTTCTAGGAATTCCACTGGTCTTTTAGACATTTTTGGCACTTGTGATTCTGATTAGCTCTCTTGGTTCTGCTATGGTTCTTCCGCATTTGTTACATTTGACAAGTTGTAATGGTTCATACATCGGAATCATGACTTTGACCTTAGGTTCTAGAGTTGGCGTTTCAATGAAAATCTTGTTAACAGGAACACGATTCCAGTGACCACAAGCGGGACATTTCATTCTCAGCCTTGTTCTCATTTTTGATGCCTCTAGTCGATTATGATCGGCTATTGCGAGATAGGTCAACACCAAAGTGACAGTCACGACAGGTGCTACTACATAATAGTGTTTAGGCGGGGCATATAACGTTTGCTTACATATGCTTACAATCACAGATAAACCCTAAGCACAGCGCAGTTTATATGAAGTTGCAGGGTTTAAATGGTCAAAGTTAAGCTCACCGTTAGCATCTTGCCTGAACTCATTCATTGGATCGATGAACAAGTCGACAAAGGCTATTTTGCTGACAGAAGCCACGCTGTACAATACGCTGTGCTCAAAGTGAAGGAACTCGTGGAAAAAGGCGAAATCAAATTCTGATTTTTGTGTTAACCGCCAACACCATTTTCTCTAGCAATCTTTTTTCTCAGCTCTCCACAATCGTTTTGTGTCATGCCTCAGCGGGCATTGTTTCAACGCCTCCTTCTCTGAACTGCATTCTATAAAATGCGCTGTAAAGCCCATTTGTCCTCATGAGTTCTTCATGCGTTCCCTGCTCCACAGCCTTGCCTTCCTCAATAACGATGATTTCGTCGCACAGCCGTATCGTTGAAAGTCTATGAGCAATTATTATTGTCAACCTGTTCTCAAGGAGCTTCTTTAACGCATTTTGCACAACCAGCTCCGTGTACGGATCAATGCTCGAAGTTGCCTCGTCTAAAATGAGAAGTTTAGGATTTGCAAGCAAAGTGCGCGCGAAGCTTATAAGCTGTCGCTGGCCGATCGAAATGTTTGAAGAGCCTTCCTGTATGATATAGTCGTATCCTTTTGGAAGTTTCATTATAAACGCGTGTGCACCAACAGCCTTTGCTGCTTCAACAACTTCATCGTCTGAGGCGTCGGGTTTTCCAAATCGTATGTTGTCTTTCACGCTTGTTGGGAAAAGAAATGAGTCTTGAAGAACTATGCCCATGTGCCTGCGCAATGAGCTGATCTTGATGTTTTTAACATCGTAACCATTGACAAGTATTCTGCCTCCAGCGGGATCGTAAAATCTTGCCAAAAGATTAATTATCGTGCTCTTTCCTGCGCCGGTGGGGCCAACTATGGCTAATTTCTTTGAATTTCCAAGCTTGAAACTTATGTTTTTGACTACTGGAATATTTGGGTCATATCCAAAAGTGACATTCTGAAATTCCACATCGTTTATCGTGTTAATTTTAACAGCCTGTTCTGACGGCGGATCTTCTATTTCAACTTGTGTATCTATTAAATCGAACATTCTTTCGATAGCCGCCATAGCTGACTGATACTGATCGTAGACAGTGACCAAATCCATCAGCGGCATGAAATATAAGAACTGATATTCTATGAACGCAACTATTGTGCCGATTGTGATTTCGCCGCTTATCGCCATTAAAGCGCCGAACCAAAGAATAAGCGCCGTTCCTGTTACTCTCATAACAAAAATCACAGGCTGATACGAAGCGGAAATTCCAAGAGCTTTGATGTTCGCATCAATGTTTTTATCTTGCGTGTCTCGAAACTCTTCGTAAGAAGTTTTCTCTCGTACGAAGGATTTAATAACTTTCATTCCTGAAAGGTTCTCCTGTATTTTGGCGGTCAACCCAGAAAGCGTGGAAAGTGATTTGCGATAAGCGGCTCTTGAGAATTTTCCGAGAAACCATGCAAATCCCACAGCGATTGGGAGGATTGCCACGGCAATAAGGGCAAGCTTGGCAT
>JACAEL010000097.1 GCA_013388835.1 Candidatus Thorarchaeota archaeon
ATTTTTTGGAAGCCCAGATAATTCTCAACTAGCGTAGCGTCTGCTGTCGTGCCTCCAGCAATCTTGTCGTATAAAACCACGGTATTTAGCCCGCTTCTCGCTCCGTAGATTCCGGCTGATAAGCCAGCCGCGCCAGCGCCTATTATCACTAATTCGTAGCTCTCCATTTCAACTGAACCCCTTTAAGGTTGGCACTTCTATGTTTCGTAGTTTGCTTCTGGTATATGGTGCACTCAAACAGCATGACAGTTTCACCTGTTCTCGCTTAAACGTCACCAACCATTTAAGATTTATTCATTGAAGTTTAAGTATTGACATGGAGAAGGCAGACTTTAATCGTTGTTATAACAGCTAGAGTCTCTAAAGTAATGGATAATTCGAATTGTATGAAACATTTTTCCACAAAATTTAATTAGGTCCTAACCCCTTTTGCTTCTTTGGGAACAACTAGTTTCTAGGTTTCTTTACGAGACTTGTAGAGGAGAAAGGCTGAGAAAAATTCACCCAAATAGAGGTGTCTCTCTACGAGTGACGCTCTGCAGGAATCTGGAAACCGCTTTAAGCCTGCGTTAAGGCTGAAAAGAAAGAAAAAGGAGAAAGGAAGAAGTGAATAAGAAAAAGATTCTTGGGATAATGTTATCAGTGATAATCGCAAGCACGTTGAGTACGGTGGCTAATCTGCCACTGGTAAGTGCACAGGGACCACCGATTATAGTATCGTCAAACTTCACGTTGAATAGGAATATCACATTCAGTGGCGACGGCTTAATCGTTATGCAAAATAACATTGTGATAGATGGAGCGGGCTACTGGCTGGTGGGTTCAGGGGCTTCTGGTTTCATAGGAATAAACCTTACCAGTAGAAGTAACGTGACAATCAGGAACTTTGGAATCAGAGCATTCGGCTATGGGATTTTTCTAAATTACTCTTCATACAACAGCATTTCTGAAAACAACGTGAGAGAAAACGAGATTGGCATCGCAGCCATAGACTATTCAGACTATAACAGAATAAGCAAAAACAATGCGAGCAATAACACCATGTTTGGTATCTTGCTTCACTGGAATGAAAACAATGCCATCATTGAAAACAATGTGATAAAAAATGGCCGACATGGTATCCAATCTCTTTCATCTTCATACAACAACGTGATTGCCAACAACTTTGCAGAAAACGGCCGATATGGCATCTATCTGAATAATGCGTCTCGATCAAACACAATCTATCATAACAACTTCATAAACAACTATGTACAACAAGCGTTTTCTGACAACTCCATAAATG
>JACAEL010000098.1 GCA_013388835.1 Candidatus Thorarchaeota archaeon
GCCTTCGCCGTCCCAACAAGCACTCTAATCAAAGAAATACATTCCCTAATGTCCGATGGCAAATACGAAGGGCATTCATATCTTGGCGTGGAAGGAACAGACATGACATATGATTCAGCTCAACAACTGGGCGTAGGCGTGACTTATGGCTGGATTATCAGAAATGTTGTGTCAAACGGGCCTTCTTACAATAAGCTGGCGGCTAACGATATTATAATTGCAATGAACGAAACTCAGATCAGAAATGGAGACGAATTCGCCGGCTATCTAGAAGAAAACACACTACCACAAGACACACTCAATTTGAAGATAATGAGGAAAACAGGTTCAAATTGGCAGGAAACATACGTAGCCATAGTGTTGGGAAAAAGACCAGAACCAAATGTCTAGGTTCCAAGTAGCTGTCTAGCGACACCTAAGCGTATCTTCCTCAAGCTTGCCTAGGCATAACTAAGAATTTTCGGCACGTAATAATTATAGATGCTAGAAAGATGACAAGGTATGCAACATGTGGCGGTACAAGTGCAAGCGAAACATCCATCGGATATGCCATGAATGTTGGAAGTAGCACTGTAAAAGTTGGGATTATCAAGATGAGGTTCGAGGCGCGTCGTGATAGCAAATCGGCAATATCCTTCGTTTTGACCATGACAACAATCGAGACAAGGAATATTGCCCATTCTAGCGCTATGTTTGTTGGGTCTTTTATGCCTACGTTCGACCCATAGTTTTGCGTTGTTAATGGCCAGAGAATTTGGCTTCTGCCAGCTATTAAATCTCCCACTAAAGAATGTTGAATCAAGGCTACAAAATATGGTGCTGCTCGTGTACGGTACATAATGAAGATCGGAACGAAGACTATGCTTGCCATGATTATTGAGTGTGTTGGGCCACGATGTTCAAAAGTTGCGATCACTTTTTGGATAAATATGTCAACATCTGGAATAACAGCTAGCGCCAAAGCCAACGGAATGTTAAGTTTTATTTTCAGCGAAGTTGATGTTGACTTGCTTAATATATAGCCGAAAGCGAAGTGACCAACTGCGTACGATCTAGTCTCCTCCAATTGTTGCAAACGAGTATTCAGACTATCTAATAAGGATTATATTTGCCACTGGGAGTCGTGCAGGCGCCAGCTGATTTTGCTGGCAGAATGCCTGCTGGCTCTTCAGGCTTGTTTTTTATGTTTCTAGATGAATTAGTGTTGAACTGTATTTGTGTTGTTAATGTGAACAATAATATTTATTAAGACGTACGATTGACGATGTACCTCGGTGAGAAAAATGGCCATGCAGAAAGTAGGTATGGGAGCAATCCTAACCATCGCAGTTATGGCAACCGCCGTAAGCGCTCTCGGAGCAATTATAGCATCGAAAACGATCTCTAACACGGGAAATTTGAAAGCGATCGGCGTGGGCGTTTATTGGGATAGCGCATGCACCAACGCTGTTTCGTCTATTGATTGGGGATCATTGGATCCTGGCGTAACAAGGCAATTCACGATATACGTGAAGAATGAGGGAACCGTAACCTTAAAGCTAAGCATGACAGTTAATAATTGGAGCCCAGCATCAGCTTCGAATTACATAACGTTGAGTTGGAACCGTGAAAATCACGTGCTAAGCATAGGATCCGTTGTTTCAGCCACGTTAACTCTTTCAGTCTCTTCAGGTATAAGTGGAATCAC
>JACAEL010000099.1 GCA_013388835.1 Candidatus Thorarchaeota archaeon
GTTACGCTTTATCCGAGAGATAAGTTCAGACTCACACCGTGAGTTTTGGAGTTAAGCCTGTCTGAAGTGGTCTAGCCCTCCCTTATAAATAGATTAAACCAAACAAACATGATAAGAATGGCATGAAATGAACACAAGGCAAGTAAAATTTATATGTGGTGTTTATTGGTAGTAGTATTAGTTGTGCTAGAGGGAGATAAGAAATGCGCCCAAAACCAATTCCTCAACTTAGTGAGGAACAGTTCGCTACGATTCAGGAAGAAATGAAGCGAACGCCATCGAAAGATGACATTGAGCGCATTAGGCGAGCGAAGGAAATTATAAAAAGATATCCTGTACAATAATTTTGTATGATCCCGAATGGAGCAATAGACTTCTCTAAAACGTATATTAGCATATTGACGGAAGACGATGATTTGAGTGGATTCTACTGCAAAAACGAAGACATAAATGATTTTATACACCATGAAGCAAAAGATTTTCAAAATGAACGTCTCGGCGTATCCTACCTATTTCGATATGATGGCGAGTTAGTTGGGTTTGTTACTCTCAGTATGGCTGATTTGAGGAAAGAGAGGATGGGATCTGAGGATAGACTTCAAGTTGGGAAAGAAAACTATCCTGCTCTTCAAATTGGTCAATTGGCAGTGTGCGATGGATTCGAAGGCAGAGGTATTGGCACATTCCTTTGTGATTTTAGTCTCGGCAAAGCGTACGAATTTTCAGAGAAAGTGGGCTGTAGATTTTTGGTTCTGAATGCGAAGCGAGAGGTTATGCCCTTCTACGAAAAATATGGTTTTAAATCTCTTCCGAAACAGGAAAAAAGAATAGAACCAGTGATGTTTTTGAATATCTTCAATAAAAAGGCAACCGAATAGCACGGTCCACGCAAGACCCAAAGGGGAAAAAGAGGGGTTCCGCAGTTTTGAATGCTAGGCTTTCTTTTGGAAACATTCCATGCAGATGGCAACTACTTTCACGTTTTGAAGAGGTTGGCTTAAGTGTAGCAGACCCTTTGCAAACACGGTTACATAACCCAAGGGTTTTCCACACTTTTGGCATCTTACTGGTTTAGCATCACTCATTGTCTATCGCTAGAAGGTTCTGTTAACTTATTGTTGATAAATATTTATCTTTGAAAAAATAATGTCTTTAAAACCTAAAGTAGATTTGCAAGTTTTTTGATGCCCTTGTTTGCTACATGAGTGTAGATTTGAGTCGTTTTCAAGTCTTTATGACCCAGTAATTGTTGTATGTACCTTATATCTGCGCCACTCTTTAATAAATGAGTGGCAAAACTATGCCTTAGTGTGTGAGGAGTCACGTTCTTCTTAATTCCTACTTTCTTGGAAGCAGATTTTATAATCTGTTGGATTGTTCTTTTGTTATATTTTCCATCTCTTTGAGAGACAAAAACTAGTCCGTCTTTGTTTATCCCGTACATTTTCAACTACATAGTTTTACCAATTCACTCCTTTCTTAAGAGCAATTTCATTGAGGATTGCTTTAAGGATTAGGGACTTATTTTTAACATCACTCTGTTTGACCTTATCTGTTTTGATTTTCTGAGTTGCTTTGTCTAATGAACTTCTTAAGTCTATTAAATCAAGTAAGGTTGCTGCCTTGCAGAAAAAACTTTTCGACCTGCCATCATCAAAATTCTTTATCATTGTTTCAAGTAATTTAATTCGTTCTTTCTGTTGCGTTACGAATTTTTCAATTCCACATTCTTTTATAAAATTCAAATTTGGCATAACTTTTTTGCCCGATGGGTAAGAAGAAGATTCTTTCGATTGCTGATATTCTTCATTACTTTTGAATTTAGGACACGGAAACTCTGAACACTCAGCACAAACTTCAAGATTTTTTTTCTTGACGCAACAAGTTATGAAGGAACATGATGGATGTTTATTA
>JACAEL010000100.1 GCA_013388835.1 Candidatus Thorarchaeota archaeon
TGACGGTAGTATAAGAACCAGACGACAGCGAGGACGACTAACACTAGCTTGCTCCAAACGGTGACCTTGAATGCTTCCTTGACTGCCGTAGACACACGTTGTGGCGGATGTACTCAAGTGGCACCATCAGGCGAATTGGAGTCGCATCTCGTGTTATCTGACTGCACGCAGATTACGTGGTGTGTGGCATCATGAATCTGAAACTGTCTTCAGGCGCAAGCAGCCTCTCAAATCCCGAAGTACAAATCCCACGAATACTGCAACGGCAAGAAAGTAACTCCATACTTCACTGCCTGACGACGAGCCGGGGCTCAGCCACTCTTGGATTCCTATCAGTCCATTCCAAGAAACGAATACACCGACGAAGGGTACTGCCGACAAACATGCAGCGATGAGCATCGGATGACGTAAGAACAAGCTCTTCGCTTTCAGGCTTGCCTTGGCCTGCCTGCACTGCTTCACGATTCTATTCGTAGCATACCAATCCCCGTACATCATGATGAAACCTGTTATGAACGCGAGTATGGAAACGGTCAAGAATACCCCTTCATTCTGCATCAACTGCAGTAACACCTCACACTGATTGTCCTAGATGGAGTATAAAGCCGCATACGAAGAGAGCCAGACATATGAACAAGAACACCTTTGCTAACAGCATCCTCTTTGATGCTTCTGCTGCGGCTTTCTGCTGTTCCTCAGTGAGCTCTCTCTGCAATCGCTTCATAGCCCAATCGTACGCCTTTTCTGCAAAGTAACCAGATACCTTGACACCCGGCAAGATGAAGGTGAGTATGTTGTATATAAAACCTACATACGCCGCAGCGGCCTGCCCATGAGTCATGAGACCCTGTGTCACACTTGACCAGACCATCATAACAGTCAGGTAGAAGTAGTAGAGTACCAACCCTACCGCAGCGACTCCCGCCAAGATGGTTGCCGGGTGTGGGGGTCCTAAGCTTCTCGCAAATACCTCGAACACAGTTAGCGCCGTAATCGCCATCGAAAAGATCAGTCCCCTCCACTGATCGAAGGACGCCGAAAAGATACCGTCAATGAGGTCGGGAAGCGACCCGTCGCCCATTGGGGTGAATAGCTGGATGACTTCGAGAGATATGCTGCATAGTATGTCGATACCTATCTGGATTCTCATTGTTTCCTGCAACTGTGACGAGTACCACTCTGTGACTATGTGCAGGACCGGCCAGAACCCTGTCCAGAATGTCCAGACATGGTCGAACACCTGAGACAAGATCAGAGCATAGAAGCTCTCTGCGGCAGGGTCCGAGGTCGCATGCGTCCCTGAATTGGTGTAGGGCTTGTCAGGCCTGTCGTCATGATCCTCGTCAGGAGGAATATAGCTGTTGTCAGGTGGAGTGGACACATTCGGATCTCTTCTTTGGGGATTGGCCACCACGTTGATGTCCTGCACCCTCATGTCCACCAGCGAGTAGGACTGATATCTCTGGCCGAGAGTGACGACGTACTTGATGACCCGCGACGCATTGTCAACCGCAGCAATTGGTAA
>JACAEL010000101.1 GCA_013388835.1 Candidatus Thorarchaeota archaeon
AAACGACTGGCCCAGTGGTTCAACGTTGGGAGCCAACGCAACATGGGTTAGCTTGGCCCTCAAGGCATATCCGAACGCCACTTTGACGTATGAGCAACCCCTTAACGTGAGCAACACTGACTCAGTTAGTCACACTTTCAGACTACGCCATGTTTCGATTACGCCTGCTTCTGGACAGCCGGAGATTGGCAACTTTACGTTCATCAACTTTATCGTAATGGACACAGCCGGAGTTTCTCAGGCTTCATTCAACTATACAATAACAGGGACGACATGGAACACGCCGTCTCCAACATCATATCTGACATTGCCGGGCAGTACACAGTGGATTATCTACGTTGAAACAAAGGCTACAGCTGGAGCAAACAGTGACATCGTGGCCAACCTACAGATAGCAGTAGACGTGCAAGAATAGCAGTAAATGTACAAGAATAGACTCCTCCCTATTTTTCCCAATCTAGGTGAAAATATGATGAGGGTAAAAGTAAGTCTAGATTATAAGAGGATTCTAAATTTGATTTGGCTAGTGTTAACTTTCTTCGTTTTATTATGTAACTTGCTGTGCAATGCGGCTGGAAGCCCATATTCTTCTATGACGAAGCAAGCTTATGCAACGGTTACCTCGCCAACTGTCATTCTCAAAGAAGGTAACTATTCTGACACAAGCACAATCTGTACAAACAATACAAGTGCAAAGGTTAACGTTACGGCTCCGCTGTTTGATTACGTGGACAACGACGATTCTGATGTAGATTCTAGTTCTGATAAAGGAACGCATTCAAATTTCACAGCTCAACAGTATGGTCCAGACGTAATCTATGACACCTTAACTGAAGAAAGTACAGTTTTAAATGTCAATGATACTGAAAACTTTGTAGATAACAATGCAAGTGACGTAGATGGAAGCCCAGACAAAGGTACGCATAGCAACTTTACTGCACAACAATATGAAGACTCTTTCTTTGACACTTTGACGGAAGAAAAGACAAATACCAATTTCTTAGTCAAAAAAGGAACGTTCACAAAAGCCACAACTACTGGAACGCAGACAATTACAGGTATCGGCTTTGAACCCAAAGCCGTTATTTTCTGGTGGACAAGACAAACATCATTCGGCGAACTAGCCGCGATCCATGTTGGTTATGGATTCGCAACCCATTACGGAGCAACATACCAAAATTGTGGTGCTGCGTTTGCCTCCAATGATAATGCTGCCAATTCAAATACTGGAAGACGAAGGTCTGAGACATATTCTATTATAATCCTATCTAC
>JACAEL010000102.1 GCA_013388835.1 Candidatus Thorarchaeota archaeon
ACCTTGTAGGTTTCTTCTTTCAGTTTTTTCTCTCCAGCCTTTACTATGAAACTGTGAACTTGTAAGCCTACTGGGCATGCTTCTTCACATCGCCCGCAACCAATACACAACTCATACAAGTCTGCAAACTTCGATAGGCTTCCTTCTGCTGCAGTCTTCATTGCTTCTGGAATCTTCAAATCTTGTGGACATGCCCTTCTACAATCATTACATTGCCTGCACTCCTTAGCTTTTTGGATGACCTCGTCAACCTCTGGAATTGTTTTAAACTTTTTACGCATAGGCGCAACTTTCAACGCAACTTTTACAGCTACTTCTCCAACTTTTTCGGGGTCTAGAATTAGTGCTCCCGGCATTTTTCCATTAACTAAATCTTCTACTATTGCATCTGCTGGGTCACTGGTGCGGTTGGGTAAGCCCATGCAATTTTTCTCAGACGCGACAATTACTGGTGCTTTAACATTTTGAGATTCAAGGAGAGCATCTGCCCTTACACACTGTTCGTCTAATACGACGACGTCTGAAACACCACTTCTTATGAAGCGCAGTTGCCACGAAATCGGACCGACAATTTTCGCTCGCTTATAATATCTTGTTGTGTCGTGGGCTGTGCAGCACAATCCACAAACCTCAATTTTGTCATCAAACCCGTTTTCTTTCATGTAATCTATTATTTCCACAGAGGGCACAACGTTGTGACCGATGCAAAGGATTATGGGTTTCTCAACGTTCACCGTTCCATAACCCAAATCCACAAGAGGAGCTTCCGGATCAGCCTTAGGAAAGCCAAAAGCTACTACCTGAGCAATGTCTGCAACTTCCATCCCAACATGGTCAACCATACCAGCGTGAAAAACCTTCGACTCAAAATCAAGACTACTTCCCTCCTGTCCAGTATGCGTCACGGACAGAAGATGCGTTAGTTGGCTTTCGACATAATCCAAAACTTCCTCCAAGTCGCCAAGCGTGTCAGGCTTTATTCCGCATACAAGGCGGGTGATTGGCGCCTCGACCTTAATGTTTAACCCTCCCACATCAATGGGGGTTCTGCGCCCGAATTTTTCGATTAGGTGGTCAAGCATGTGGCGTGCATGTCCAATGTGCGTCGCTGCTCCGATGCAGCAGGATAAAAGCATCATCCGAGATTGTTGTGCTTCCATGTTTATGCCGCATGCGCCGCGCTTGTTTCCAGTTAAGTCGCACTTACCGAAAGTGCATAGGCAACAGACATCGCAGTAGGGCATGTAAAACGGCTTGTAACGTTGAAGAAGCGTCATGTCCCACTCTCTTAAGGCGGTTAGTGAAGGGAAAGGCGTGGGCCCTATTGGTTCTGTCCACGTTTCATCGATGAGTCTTCCGATTGAAACTTGAAGATTCTTGACAGAGGCAAAATCTGTTTTTAATTCGTCAATCTTTACACTGACGCCTTTTCTGTTCACCACAAACACAACCCAAAGGTCTAGAGAATGTATCCTTCCGATAACGTTGTTTTAAGCTTTTCTAGAAA
>JACAEL010000103.1 GCA_013388835.1 Candidatus Thorarchaeota archaeon
GCCTAATTCCTTGCTCCCAGCTAATAATAGTTGCCTCCTTTTTATTGATCTTTTCTGCGAGCTCTTTTCTACTCATTTGGTTGCGTTGGCGTTCTTTTTTTAATAAAATACCGAAATTTTCCCAGCTTCTTTCCATTTTGTTATCTCCAGAAGTCATTATTATATTAATAAAAGTGACAATTTGTCAAATATATTAATATAAAAAATTGACAAATTGTATTAATTATTATATAATTGCTTTGTCAAAACAATTATAAATGTACGAAAAATACATATTGACAACTCGTATAGGAGGTAATGTATAATCTATTGCTCTTCTTTTTAAATTCTTCATAAGGAGGAGTTAAATGAGTACAGTTGCAGCACCAGCGCTTATTACATACGATAGTGTCATTACTACAATATCTGGGTTTGAATATGATAAACAACCTACTGGAGATACTCATATTCCAATAAAAGGTTGTTATCAAGCATTTAGTCAATTGGTAAATGAATATCCCGAATTTTTTCCTGACTTATATTTTTCTGATAGAAGCGGAGTTCCGTATTCAAAGGAACTTGAAGATATATTATTTCAATTAGGAGCTTGGCGCCAAGTACAAGACAATAATCCCGACTTTCTATTTTTTACAATCACCAAAGAAAAAAAGAAATTAATATGGAATGAATACAAAGATATTTATAAATCTAATAAAGCAATTTTGGAGAAATTAACTCAAATCTCAAAAAGGTTTCAGAAAATAATCGGAGTAAAATAATCACGTGCCTCCGAGTGCAGTTACGAAACTACAGTCTGAAGTAAATAAGGCTGTAAAAGTAATATTAACTAACTATCATCCAAGACCTATTCGAGCAAATAAAGTTATACGAGATACAGCTTTTGGATTCAATTCATATTATCCTCACGAAATAAATTTATTGGACTCTCCTCTTCTTCAAAGACTTCGGGGGATTAGACAAACTTCATTAGCATGTTATACCTATCCTTCAGCAGTACATACAAGATTTGAACATAGTCTTGGAGCGACTGTTATTGTTGGTCGTATGATAGAAGCTCTAAGGAATCGTGAAAGTGCCTTAGTCAGTAATCCTGTAGATTGTGCTGAAGCTAGGATGGCGGCACTTCTTCATGATATAGGACACGGGCCATTCTCTCATGGAACGGAAATTATTTTTCAGGAATTTGATGAAATAAAAAATGTAAAAAAGGAAAAACCGGAATTATTTAAAGATAACGCGGCACATGAAATTCTGTCTTACTTCATAGTAAATTCAAGTTCATTTAAGGAAAAATGGGAGGAGATTAAAACACCATATTTATCACGTTCCGATTATAAATTCAATATATCGGGAATTGATATAAATAAAGTAGCTCTGATGATTCTTGGGAAACATCCAAACCCTGATATGTATTTTTTTGCTCAAATGGTGAACGGTCCTCATGATGCAGATAAATTTGATTATGTAACACGTGATGGTTATTTCACAGGACTTAGAACAGCAATTAATATAGATAGATTCCTTTTATCTATCGGAACAAGTAAAAATGACAAAACCAAAATAAGAAGCCTATGCGTCGATATATCCGGTGTTAC
>JACAEL010000104.1 GCA_013388835.1 Candidatus Thorarchaeota archaeon
GGCAGAAATAGAGCGAGCAGACTCCCAAGGGTTCTGATATAAGCGTTTTGTCAAATGCAAGGGGATGTCACGTCAAGGATGGTCGAAGGGAGAAGACGGTCTGCTGCCCTCAGGAGAATTCGTGAGCAGAGTCCTCTGTCAGCTGTTATCACTTCTCTCAAGAGGAGGCTCATCGACGGCTCAAGTTGACAATCCAAGTCCCTTGCGCTGAGAGCGATTGGCTCCTTACCCAATCTTCTTATGTCGGACCGAATCACCCGCCTTATCATGTCCTCTCTGTCAAAGAACGCTTGGTGTGTGTTAAGAATTCTTGAGGACGTAGGGCCTCTCTCAACATCTGAGATACTGGCTCGAGCTCGAGAAGCGGTGTATGCTGATCTTTGTGCTGACTGTGCCGGAGGCGACTCTTTCGTTGCTGCGGCAAATCAGCTGGTCAAGGAGGGCCTAATCACACGCAAGTTCGGCAAGGGTGGATATCAGTGGCAAATCGTGAGGCGATGATGATGACCGATTGGGAATCTGTCAAGGATGATTTTCCGGCACTCAAGCGAACCATCAGAGGGCGGCCCATAGTGTACCTTGACAGTGCCTGCATGGCACTTAAGCCCAGACAGGTGATTGCCGCAATGAACGAGTACTATGAGGTGTACCCCGCTTGTGGAGGCCGCAGCATCCATACACTGGGAGAAGAAGCGTCGAATGCTTACTCAAAGGCCCGAGAGACCTTTGCACGCTTTATCAATGCCTCACATGCTGAGGAGTGTATCTGGACCCGGAATGCTACTGAGTCGCTCAACATCGTTGCTAGGTGCCTCCACCTGCCAAAGGGAACCAAGATTGTAACCACGTCGTTGGAACACCACAGTGGTTCACTCCCGTTCGTCGAACGAGCAAGACGAGACGGTCTGAGGATGCATGTTGTCGAGGCGCGCACCGACGGTACTTTCGATATCGAGGACTGGAAGCGCGCAATAGACCGTGACACAAGTCTGGTTTCTGTTGTTCACTCCTCGAACGTCACGGGGACAGTTGCACCTCTGGAGGAGATAGTTGAGATTGCTCACGATCGAGGAGCACTGGTGATGTCTGATGATGCCCAATTTGCACCTCATCATCATCTGGATGTGCAGGCAGTCGACACAGACTTCTCAGCTATCTCGATACACAAGATGTGTGGCCCCACTGGCATGGGCGTACTCTACGGGAAGATTGACCTACTTGAACGGATGGACATGTTCCTTACGGGTGGTGACACGGTTTCAGATGTTCGATATAGTGATGGAGTGATAAGTCCAACCTATCTGCCACCACCGGAGAAATTCGAAGCTGGCCTGCAGAACTATGCTGGCGCTATTGGTGCGGCTGCTGCGGCTCAGTATCTAGAACGGATTGGAATGCACGAGATTGAGCAGCACGAGCGTTCACTGTTGGCTCCAGTCATGCAGACAATGTCTCAGATTCCTGGAATCCAGATAATCGGTCCTACGACTCCTGAGGCAAAGTCCGGCATTGTGACCTTCCGGATTGAGAGCGTTCAGTCTGCGCATGATGTGGCCACCTTTCTGAACGAGGAGTACAACGTGATGGTCCGAAGCGGTTGGCACTGCGTCGGTCCCTTCCACTATCAGCTTGGTATTGATCCGAAGATGGGAACAGTAAGGGCTAGCTTCTATCTCTACAACAACCGTCATGATGCTGAGGTACTCCTAGAGGGTCTGCAGGCAATCGTAGAGCGAAGCCTCTGAATCGGTCACTTGAGCATCTTTTCAATCTCATCCTTGACTCGGCCAATCTCCTCAAGCACGTCGGGCTCAGATATCTCTCGCGCACTGATTTCTATCGAGTCTCGGAACTTCTTCACTGTACCTCTCACAGTCACCCGCAGCCCCTCAAGTCTGGTTAGCGGGTTGTCTTTCTTCTTAATCATCCTCTGAGCCTCAGCC
>JACAEL010000105.1 GCA_013388835.1 Candidatus Thorarchaeota archaeon
ATAGTTGCTGGTGACATAATCTTTAGGCTAGATGACGTAGACGTCTATCGCATTGAAGACTTGCTCAAGGAGATTCATAAAAGAAAAGTCGGAGAGAAAATAAGAATATTTATCCTTCGCAGAGGCAAAGAACACTTCTTTGAAGTAACACTGAGCAAAATGCCTTAAAAATACTATTAACTGGAGCGTGCCAACAAACAAATCATGGAAAAAAGAATCAAGACAAAACCCAACCTATCTGTATTAGCGTTAATCTCTTTCATCGCCTCTTTCGCCGTTGCCAGAGTTTTCACAAGCATAAATCCAACAGCATTTTGGCAAGTCAGCGGATACCACATTCACCATTTTTGGTATGGCCTCGCAATGATTGCCATAGGAGGTTGGCTAGGCATCACCGTCGAAAGCGAACGCATAAACAGAGTCGCAGCAATTCTTTTCGGTGCAGGCGGAGGACTCATAGGAGATGAATTTGGTCTTCTGCTAGAACTTAAAAGCGAAAGTTATTGGGCAGACATCACCTACACCCTTATCATAATGTTCGTAGCGCTTGCTTCAACCATAATCTTGCTGATCCGCTACTCAAAGACAATGCTAACTGAATTCACAGAGTTCATAAAAAGCAACGCAAGCTTATATTTCGGCGTCTTTCTTGAGGCAATCTCAATAGCATTTATCCTTGAGACCGATAACCTGTTAATTATTGTTTTTTTCAGTTCTTTAGCTATTGTAGCTTGCGCCATTATTGTTGGATATTTCATTCAGCGAATCATACGTAGATGGCGCCTCCAGATTGCTTAAAAATCAACTCTTTCAATATAATGCTTGATGTGATTAATCATGGGAAATATAGTAGAATTGAGCCTAACAAATTGGGAGGATGAAGTTTCAAAATCTAGCGTATTAACAATTGTTTACTTCTGGCACGAAAAATGCCCATGGTGCATGCGTTTCACTCCAATATTTGAGCAAACAGCTGGAGAATACCGTGGAAAGATAAAATTTGCTAAACTGAACATTTTGGCGAGTCAGGATAATCAAGAAATCGCAACTAACCTATCGGTGTGATGAGTACGCCGACCTTGATGTTCCTTTGCAACGGAAGACCTGTGGGGCAGTCGATCGGATCAATGCCCGATGAGGATCTAAAGAGAGCATTGGATGAGATGCTTAGAAGATACATGACTTGCATCAGACAGAGCACTTATTTGAGAAGTTATATTGTGTGAAATCACCTTTTTGAAGGAGCATTGTTAGAAATTGAGCCAAAACGAAATTAGAGAAGTCTTGGCAAACTACAAGATTGTCGCCATCGTAGGATTGTCAAGAGAGCCTTCCAAAGATAGTCATAGAGTCGCAGAATATTTGAAGAAAAACGGTTTTCAAATCGTGCCTATTAATCCTTTTGCGGATGAAGTCTTGGGCGAGAAAAGCTACAAAAGTCTATTGGACACGCCTATTGAAGTTCAGAAAACCATAGAGGTTGTTGACATTTTCAGACCAGCCCAAGAAGCCCTTGCCATAGTAGAGCAGGCCGTGCAACTGAAACGGTTGCATGGGAAACCGCATGTTGTTTGGATGCAGCTTGGTATAATCAATGAAGAGGCAGCAGACTTGGCGAAGAAGGCAGGAATGAAAGTCATAATGGACAAGTGCATGATGCAAGAGCACAAGTGTCTACTCTCAGCTAGAACATAGTAACCACACTCAAATCCTGGCGTTGCATGGTTATGCTTAGACAGCCTCACCCAAAATTAATG
>JACAEL010000106.1 GCA_013388835.1 Candidatus Thorarchaeota archaeon
TCTGACAAGCCTGAAGCAGACGCTGAGATACTGATGCTTACCAATAGCCTAATGAAAATGGCAGGATTGAAGAATTACACTTTCAAGGTGGGGCATGTCGGCATTCTAAGGGGAATATTGAGTGAAGAAAAACTGGATGACAAAACTCAGAACGCGGCTCTACAGCTTATGGACAAGAAACAATATGAAGACGCAATAAGCCTCGTTGAAGATTCCGGCGTTTCCAAGAAGTGCTTACAAGTTCTTCGAGAGTTAGTGCAGCTCAAGGGCGGCGAGGCTTTAGAAATTGTTAAGGATGTGAAGGAATGCGTTAGGGATTATGGAGAGGCTTCTGCTGCTGCGGAAAATCTTGACGAGATTTTAAGGCTGACAATGGAGAGCGGATGCGAGATTAGCATAACCGTGGACGCTGGATTTGCAAGAGGTCTTGAATATTACACTGGGATGATTCTTGAGGTAAACACTCCAAATTTGGATGTTGCTATTGCGGGCGGTGGAAGATACGACAGGCTTGTCGAATTGTTCGGAGGAGAGCCGACTCCAGCCACTGGTATCGCACATAGAATAGACAGAATAATGCTAGCAATGCAATCGCAGAATGTTGCAATAAAAACTGGGGAAGACAAGACTGTAATGATAATCCCTGTTAAAAAAGAGTTGAAAGGTGAGGCACTGAAAATCGCGCATATGCTAAGAGAGTCAAGTGTTTCTGTTGAAGTCGAAGTCATGGGCAGGAAAGTGACCAAAGCCTTAGAGGATGCGGACAGGAGGAAGATTAATTATGCGGTTATTGTGGGGGAAAGAGAATTGAAGGAAGGTGCAGTTGTGCTGCGAAACCTAGGGAAGAGAGAGCAAACCACTGTCAAAATCAAGAGCATAGTTGAGACGATAAGAGGCTGACCGCCTATATCTGTTGTTTTTCTCTTCTCAGAAAATCGCCTATGTCTGAAATGTTTTTAACGGCAACCTTTTCTCGTGTTTCCTCTAAGTTGTGTAGAATTTTGCCGAATCCCAGACATTCACCATACTTATTCA
>JACAEL010000107.1 GCA_013388835.1 Candidatus Thorarchaeota archaeon
CCTATAAACGGAAGCGCGTAGCTTAGACATCTCCATCAAAGACTCAATTAAGGGAAAGCACGCTATGGGCTAACGCAACTAGCTGAAATTCACAACAGTGCCTATCGCTTGGACGGCAATCAAAACAGATGGGAAAACAACACGGCAAATCATTCTACGTGATGAGAGCCAGAAACTGTAAATAAGGCTTTTCACTTGTTGATTTTCTTCAGAAGCCAAGCTAGTTTTTGTCCGAAGTTCCTGATGGTGCGTACGCCTTCCTCATCCTTGAGAACCTCTCCTTTGCTACGGCCAAACGCCATATTCCAGTACGTGGATCCGGGAACTATCATCTCTTCTATCATGAAAAAGAACAAGAGTTGGGCTAACGTGAAATTTTGCCCTGCCCGCCGAGCAACAACAATAGGTCCGCCCGCCTTATTTCTCAAAGGCTGTCCATCAACACCATAAAACCTGCTGATGAGGCTGACCATCTGTGGCGTAGCAGCACCATAATAGACAGGCGTAGCGAGTATTATGCCGTCAGCCTCAACCATCTTTTTGAAGATTGCGTCGAAATCGTCTTTGATGTGGCACTCACCCTTTTCACAAGCATGGCATGCGTCGCATGGTTGAATCTTTTTTCCGGCTAGGCTGATGAGTTCTGTTTTGATTCCATTTTTCTGAATTTCCTCTAACGCTATCCGAGTTAGAGTTTCAGTGTTTCCTCCTCGTCTCGGACTGCCAACAATAGCAACAACTTTCATTTCAGCTCGCCTTGTTTTTCTGAATTTGTTCCTCAAACATAAAATTCTTGTGCCCTATTGAACAGCATTTCATGTGTTAAGGGGCAAATATGCCAATTCTTAGACTGGTGTTCTCTTGAAAAATTCTGTCTCTAGTATAATGGCGCACGAACAAGAAATCAGATATGCGTGTATTCTGCTCTTTCACTTAAGTAGTTTATGGCTTCAAGCGTGGACTTGACGAAACCCAGTAGGCTTAGAAGAGTGGCTATTGTGAAAAATAATCGCAGATCGATGACTAGATTTATGTTTTGATAGGTCGCACCGCACAGCCCGTCTTTCATTGAGAAGACTAAATAGCAAACCACAAACAATGCTTTGGCTGCATTGAAAATATGCTTAAAGATCGTGCCCGAAGCTAGTTCCTCTACAATTACAAATGTAATGTACATTATGATAAAGACTTCAACTGTCTGCTGAAAACCTGAAACTATTTCCGATAGTGGGGCTAAAAATATCCACAAAACAGAATACATTGCATAGAAGGCCAAACCCTTAATCGTTGCCTTTAACCCTTTAAACACGAGAGTTCGAATTTTTGCCTTTAACCCATTTCTTTCCTTAGCCATAGGACATCACCAAAGGTCCATACGTGAAAAACGGAGTCAGAAAGTGTACCTCAAAACGGCCAGTACGAGTCATCTCAGACTTTAGAACGTAAAACTCGATATGTCCACTGTAGCGCGAACCTTGTGATGCGTCAATGAGGGTTTGGCTGGATCCTACAAGCACGCTAGCGCTGTTGTACATTTGCACTTGCATGCTTCCAGCAATATCGGAAAATGCGTGATTCTCAAAGCTTGTCGAAGCAGTCACCCGCAAATGAGTGAGATTGAAGTCTGCACTTTTTGGTTCTCCTAAAGTGAAATTGCGGAAGGGTGCGCCCCATGGAAGAGAAAAGTTTGTTGTCGCGCTAATAGGAATAAGCTCAGCGATTCTTATGCCAGCATACACCGTCACATACAATTCAGTGTCATTAAATAGAAAGTTATGGTCATGCTGCAGTAGATCATTAAAATCAAACGTCACATTGTTAGAGGCTGTCATGTTCTCGCCTTTTTTTATAGTAGGTATGAAGGTTAACCCTCTTGCGATGACGAAACCGTCAGTGTCCGAAATTTCTGTTGTTATGTTGAATGAGCCCACACCATAATAGCCATTGTTAACGATGCCTATCCGCAAAGAAAAGAGCAGACG
>JACAEL010000108.1 GCA_013388835.1 Candidatus Thorarchaeota archaeon
AACAGCCATGCTTTTCTTGGTGCTGACAAGCGCCTTCAGCCCACTTTCCAGCAATCTTTACCTTGAATTAGCAAAATACATTCCCTTTATGATAGCATTTAGAGAATCTGCTCAGTGGAGCTTTTTCGTGATACTTTCCTACAGTCTCTTAATCGGCTTTACTTTTTCAACATTGTACCACAGAGTTAGAAACAAAGTATTGCAGGTTTTTGTGCTGAGCTTGGCAATCATGATTTTTTTCTCTTCATCGTATCCTTTGATGACAGGCGATGTTGCAAGAAATTGGCTGAATAGCAACGTTAAAGGTTACTTTTTCCCAGATTCTTATGTTAAACTCAATACTATGCTTTCAAATCAGTATTGGACTCTTTTGCTTCCACAAAGATATACTTATGTCTCCTACAATTTTAGTGGGGTTCCCCTTAATTCTGGAAATCCTTATCCGCTGATTTTTTCGAAGCCTGTAATATCTGGATTAGGCACAGAATACGTGCAGTCTGAAAACTTGGATTTGCTGAATAGAGTTTATGGATTGATGCTGACAAACGGTTATAGAAATGTGGCGCCCGAAGGAAAAGCTTCTGCGAGTTCGGTTGAAAAAGAGGGATTAATACCCACTCGAGCAATTGACGGAGATAATAACACTAGGTGGGCATCCGAGAAGGGCATGCCACAGTGGTTCGAAATTGAATGGAGCTATGCTAGAGAATTAACGAAAATAAGGATTGTTTTCGAAGCCGCTTATGCAAACGACTACGCTATAGAAACATGGAACGGTTCCAACTGGGCAACTCAAATAGAGGTGGAAAACAATACCAGTCTTGAAAATGAATATGTGTTTTCACGATCGATTCCTGCAACAAAGCTTCGTATAGAGTTCACCAAAGCTTTGCGTTTCAATCAGACCAGTATATGGGAACTGGAGGTGTTCGCCCAAAACGGAGGGCTTTCAAGATTTCTGGGTACATTGGGCATAAAGCACTTTGTACTCGAAAAAGACTTCATGTCTGGCGCTGCCTATGATATAAGCCAACTCAAATTTAATGAAAACGATAACTTTGTTCTAATTAAGGAATGGGATGAAATATCACTATACAATAACACCAATGCTTTGCAAAAGATCTCCATAGCCGACAATATTTTGAGCTATACAACCTTAGATGACATGTTCCAAACTGTACAAGAATCAACATGGGAAACTCTGCAACATTCAGTGCTCCTCAATGCAACTTCACCAAACACGATAGGAAACAATGCATTAGTGTCTCCGGAAAACTTTGTGTGGAGGGAACTCTCTCCAACAGGCTATGAAGTACATGTTGAATCGAAAGGTTCCTTTGTTTTAGTGTTATTAGAAAGCTACGATGAACACTGGAAAGTGTCAGTGAACGGCAATCAAATTAAAGAAAAAAACCATCAAGAAGCAAACGCTTTCGCAAACTGCTGGCTAATAGACCAGACAGGAGACCTTACAATATCAATACAATATGAGACACAAAGCCTTTTTCTCCTATCCGCAGTCGCTTCCCTCGCTCTTCCTGCGCTTCTATTAGCATTCTTGAACAGAAAAGACTTAAAGAAAATTAGCAATCTAATCCGTTCCAAACTCAAATTCATAAAAGCCAAATTGAAACAGAAAATGCGGATGCGTCAACAAACAACAGGTTAGTGGCTACAACTTTAGCTTGGAATAGACTGCACCTAAAATTGTCGCAAAGTACTCTAGACTTTTTAAGAAAGCCACGCCAAAAGCTAGCTTTGGTCTACCCAAAAATCTTCTCCAGTTTTTCATAAAAAGAGCAGACCTAAACCATACGCTTGTTTGCGCCACTGAATAAGCACTGTACTTGTGCCTGTATAAATGAACGGTTTTCCCATAATAGAACTTCTTTCTAAGCCATGTAAGGAGTGAGAAGTTTTCTTCATGATGAAATATAGGGGGTTTGACTCTGGAAAACACATCGTATCCATTTCTCAGTATCTTGTAGGGTAAGGTGGATTCTTCGAAAAAAACCAATCCTTCTTCAAACCCTCCAACTTCTCTGGCAAGCTTTGCCTGAAAAAACCGTGCAGACTCAACTACAGATCCAGAGTAAAAGCTTTTCTCAAAATTGCGCACTTTCACCCAAAAACTACTCCCAACAGAACATTCAGGTATCACAA
>JACAEL010000109.1 GCA_013388835.1 Candidatus Thorarchaeota archaeon
GAACAGAATGAACCGAACATGTAAGCTGCTGGCAATTCAACATTCCGTAGAAGGTTATGCGACTCCCACAGCGGCTGAGGCAAGAATATGCCGATCAGTATCGCCACGACGCTTACGAATATTGCCAGCATCGTGTACTCTCGTCTTATGAAGGCTGCAGCTCCTTCTTTGATCAAGTCGGAAATTTCTTTCATTTTTTCAGTTCCGCTGTCTTGCTTGTTGACGTAATTGTAAAAGTAAAGTCCCACCAAAATTGAGATCAAAGCAGAAAAAGGCGCTATAAGCCACATTTCAAACATTTTTCGGTTCCCCTTCTCCTATGCATTTTCCGAATTTTTCTAAATATCCCTAAAGTGATGTATAAAATCATATAAACTTATTTACTGGAAATCATTTTCCGGCTTAGAAAAGATTATTACTTGTGTTGTTCAACGGAATACAGTTCAAAATATCCAATGTGGGGCTCAGAGCATGTCAAAACCTTGGCACGCGATGGAAATCGAAGAAACTTTCAAAGCATTGAATGCTAAGGAAACTGGCTTAAGCCAAGAAGAAGTGCAGAAACGTCTAAGCCAATATGGAACAAATGAATTGAGAAAGGAGAAGCAAACATCTCCGGTAGAACTTTTCGCTAGACAGTTCAAAGACATTCTCATTATAATATTGCTCATCGCCACGGGGCTTTCGCTCTATTTGGGCGAAGTTGTCGATGCAATTGTCATTATAGCCATAGTTTTTGCCTGCGCAGTTCTAGGATTTGTAGAAGAATATCGGTCTGAAAAAGCGTTAGAAGCACTAAAGAAGATGACTGCCCCAACAGCCACAGTTTTACGCGACGGAAAGGAAGTCAAAATTCCAACAAGCGAGATTGTTCCTGGCGACATTGTTTTGTTGTACACGGGGGATAAAGTTCCGGCAGATTCTCGACTCATTGAAGCGGTCAACCTGAAAATTGATGAAGCGCCTTTAACAGGAGAATCAACTCCAGTGAATAAGGATGTTAACCCATCACCGCAGGATGCACCACTCAATGATAGGCGAAATATTGTATTTACTGGAACAGTTGTCGTGTATGGACGCGGTAAAGCGGTTGTCACGTCAACAGGGATGAACACTGAGTTTGGAAAAATAGCCAAGATGGTTCAAATGACTGGAGAGGAGGAAACTCCTCTTGAAAAGAGAATGGCGTCCGTTGGGAAATGGATAGGATTACTTGCTATAGGAGTTTGCTTGACAGTAGCAGCCATCGGGGTTATTGAAGGACGTGATCTTTTAGGCATGGTTCTGTGGGGAGTAAGCCTAGCCGTAGCAGCAGTGCCAGAAGCTCTGCCTGCGATTGTAACCGGAGCACTTGCAGTTGGCATGTATAGAATGGCTAAAGTAAACACAATAGTCAGAAGACTCCCAGCCGTCGAAACCTTAGGATGCACCAGCGTCATATGCTCCGACAAAACTGGAACAATGACGAAAGGTGAGATGACAGTTCAAAGAATCTTTGTAGATTGTAAGCCGATCAAGGTTTCAGGCGTAGGCTACGAACCAGAAGGAGACTTCATATTTGAAGACAAAAAAATCGACCCAACGCAAGAGGAGCTCGTTCTGCTTCTGAAAGCTGCCGCATTGTGCAATGATGCCAAGTTAGAGAAAGAAGGTGAAAAATGGGTTATCAAAGGTGACCCAACAGAGGGCGCATTGATCGTGACAGCAGCTAAGGCAGGATTATGGAAAGAAGAACTGGAAAAAGAAACCCCACGCATCGGAGAAATCCCATTTTCCTCGGAAAGAAAACGTATGACCACAATCCA
>JACAEL010000110.1 GCA_013388835.1 Candidatus Thorarchaeota archaeon
GTCTCATTTAATGAAAACTTAAAAGCCTAGGGTTCAACTTTATGGTAACGAGCAGGAGATAATAATTATGAGCGAGGAGAAAGGGTTCTATGAAAAAGCAAAAGGAGAGATGAAGCTTTCTGAGAGAATCTTGGCAGAGCTTCCTGGATTTAGAGGATACAAAGAGAAGGAACTGCGCAGAGAAAGTGATCGTCTCGTTAGAATGGAAGTTGTGAATAGGCTGAAGACCGCAAAAACCGCTTTTCGAAGAAGTTTCAACAACCCCTCTGCAGTCCAGAAGCTTTCAGGCGACAATGCTTACACATTTGAAGCGTTTAACTCCAGACTTGATAGGGTTACTCAGCGCATAGACAGAGCCGTCGCCGGATACGCCGGCATGTTCGACGCAGTAAAAGTCAAGGAGGACAAACTTGACGCTGTGATACAACATGACTTAAGCCTAATTGAAAAAGCAGACGCCGTAAAGGCTGATGTTGAAAAAGCCATCGGCATTGAGCCGGGCACGGACGAGTGGAGAACCGCCATGGACACGCTGATATCTAAGGTTGAAGAGCTTGATAGGCTTGTTGATGAACGGTCGTCTCTTCTCCGAGGACTGGAAGGATGATCTCAGCACGTTATCGTGAAATTGGAGCACGAATGGAGAATTTTCAAGGAGCCTTGCCCGAATACGTCAAGCAGGCAGGCTGGAGTGTCAAGAAGACAATACCCGGACAGAACAGTTTCATGTTTGAGCTTAAGAAGGGCTTCTTCGACAAGGCAGTGATCAAGGTTAGGGGCGTACCGCAGGACGTTTATGTTGAGGTTGACGGATCGCAGGGACTCATGGATGTTGTTGAACAGGCTTTAGCAAACTCATGTGACAATCCTGCCGCCTTGGTTGGATGGAAGGAGCAGGCGAAACAGCAAGCCATGGAGCTTGCAAAGGGTTTTGCGGGGATTACACAGCCGTCAATGCCTCCGACACAAACTCCGCCTCCGCCAACGCCAGCGCCCAAACCCGCTGCACCAAAACTTGAAGCTTGCATGCACTGTGCTGCGCCGCTTACTTATGATCCAGAGGAGGTTCTTGTCATTTGCAATTATTGCGGGTACATCAACAACACTACGGGTGAACAGCCTCCGAGATATAGCATGCTTCCGGTGGTTGTTAATGGTTCACAGGCTATGGAGATTGCGAAGGACCATGCGGCGAAGGGAATTCTGGTCACGCGGGGAATGGCTGAACGTGCCGATTGGGGGTCAATAA
>JACAEL010000111.1 GCA_013388835.1 Candidatus Thorarchaeota archaeon
GCGAGTATGCCTATGTCAGGAACCATCGGCGTGTCTGCAAATGGAAAGCAATCGCAGTGAGGCGTTATGTCATATGCAAAGTTGAAAAACATGACTTTGTCTTTGCCCAAGTGGTTTATCACGGCTGAAGCCGCATCCGCAGTTCGTATGCTAAGCTCCGCGTTCGTTTCGTGATGTATTGTGGGCCAACTTGAAATGGCTTTTTTGGGGCAAATTTCCCAGCAGGCGCATCCCCAAACGCATCTTTCAGGATTTATCTGCGGTTTCGAGTCTAGTTTGCTAATTGCTCCGACAGGACAAAAAGCAATGCACTTTCCACAGTCGTCACATTTATTAGGGTCTATTTGAGGCTTCTTTGCGAGATGAAGCGGAGCGCGCCCGCACTTGGTTACGCAACCAACGCCAACATTCTTTAATGCTCCCGCAAACCCAGTTCGAGGATGACCCTTGGCATGAGCAAGAGAAATCAGCACATCCGCCTCCACTATCGCTTGGGCAACCTCAACCTCCTTCATCCTTAATCCGCCAGCCTTCAGCTTGACACCCAACAAGCCTTTTGAACCATCAGCAACCACAAGCGGTGCACCAATAGTTTCCGGCGCATAACCGTTTTCAACAGCAGCCTTCAAACATTTTTCGGCTGTTCCGCGAGCCGAATTTAAGCCAATGCCAGTCGTATCCGTCACAAAAGGTTTTCCACCAGCCGCCTTCACCTTTTCCACAATTATTCGGATGTGCTGCGGGCGGATCAAACGGTGGTTTCCAGGCTGACCAAAATGAATCTTAACTGCCACAAGATCGTCTTCAGATATCACTTCTTTTGCTGCTGAAACGTCAAATAAAGTGGCAAGCTTTCTTTCCAACGATTGCTCTGGACTCAAGCATCGCATGCCAGCAAAATAAACGTTCGAAACCATACAGCAACACTTTTTGGCAGTTGAATACATGAATGGCTGTAATGTCGCTTATTATAGGTTTTCCGTATAAATGACTGGATTTCCTCAAATTATGCCGTTACATTGTAGTGATCTACATTCTGGGAGCTCCTTGAACAATCGATCGAACAGTTGTATATGCCCGCGTTACAGGAAGATTTTAAAACTGAAACCGCAGATTAGCTTGATCAGTGAATAAGATGAACAGATTTTTAGTCGGCATTGTTATGACTGTCCTGCTGACAGGGCTCGGAACTGGATCGAAATTCAGCGTTCCAGCAGTAAGCGCAGCGCCTCCAGTCCATCAAGGAGACTTGGTCATAAACGGAAACAACGTAACCATTTTGCAGGATCTGCACTATTTCAACGGAAGCATAATCGTTGAAGAAAACGCCACTTTGATTCTTAGAAACTCCATCATAAACTTCACGCAGGAAACCAGCCGCCAATACAGTATTATCCTTAGGAACCCAGTCAACGGAAACCCACGTTTATATGCATATGCTTCAACAATAGTTACGGCACCTTCGCTTGACATACTCACGCAACTCGAAGACAACAGCACTGCATACATAAACAACTCTACAATCACATCATACATCCTTGCGGTTGATAATTCGCAACTCACAATCACAAACTCATCCACTATAATGACAATGTATGGATACAGTCAGTCGGATATAGAAATATCCAACTCCACAATCGATGAATGGCATAATTACGATTCGCCAACGGTGCACGTATCCAACTCCACGATCAACAGCATCCTTTTCGGATCTACAACTGTGAACTGCACGGTTGACAACCTTAAACCTGGACTCATAGACAACTGGAACTTCCTCATCAATTCTACCGCAACCATTCCAAGCGGCGGCTACGCGCCAAACGTGACC
>JACAEL010000112.1 GCA_013388835.1 Candidatus Thorarchaeota archaeon
ATTCGCGTTCCTGAAAACTTGGCCAAGATTGAACGCGTGAAGAGATTCTACCAAGAAAAGGTCGCCGACACACCCGCAGAGCTCTTTCAGATATTGGATCAACAGCGCGAGCGTCTGCTCAAAGCAAGAGAGAACTTTGGTGACTATATATCACCCGAAAGCTTCGAAGAATAAAAAAGAATATCTTGCGAATCCGAACCGGAAATAGTCGTAACAGCGAAGCAATATCTTTTTTCTTCAAGTCAAATATTGAACATATCTTAAATATTAATTACTAATTCATAATTCTTATCTTTGATTTCCACAATGAAAAAACAAATCGAAGGATTTGACAAAAATGATGAAAAAAACAGCCATCAAAAAATCAATAGCGTATACGATTGATCTGACAAAAATCGACGGAGACGGAGCTTTTCCATGCCCAAAATGCGGTACCATAATATCTCCGGACGATGAGACAGAAGAAGTCTACCAGATTGTCGAAACAAAAGTCAAGAATGACGAACTTACAGAACTAGTCTTGACATGCAACAAATGCGGAAGCACCATTAAACTTACAGGTTTTCTACCGCAACCTGAAAGTTAACCAACGAGAATCGTACTCCACAACTTCTGTCCCGAATTTTCCGGTCATAGTATAAGCTGAGTTTATCGTAACGCGTGGATTGCTTGGAATACACTTGGATTTTTGAAATGCTATCCTAATAATCGATGAACTCAGCAAGTATCGCAGTCTACATAACAATGCTTGAGTTTAAGTAGATTGCTTTTATTGAGATTTCTTGGTTAAGAACAATCGTTCTATTGGGATTTGTGGATTCAAAATCTTCCCATTTTTTAAACGTATAGCCTACACCATTTATTGTGTAGCTTAAAGGAAAAGAAACGTTATACGTTCCTTCTGCCAACAGCGCTGTCCAAGTTGTGTTAGCCTCTTCGTATATTGAATCAGCATAGTATATGCGGAACGTGACCTCATGCATGTTGGAATCTATTTTTATTTGGTGAACAGGTTCAGCAATCATCATCCCGCAGAGAATGAAGACTACTAACAGTATGGGAATTATGGCTTTTCGAGCTTTGGAAAGAGAAGAAACATCGTCTAATGGTCCTGGGTGTCTGAACAGGGATAAGAACAGTGCAAAAATAGCCATAGGATAATATCCGTTCCATATTAGAAAAATAAGCGAACCGAATGTCAAGATGCTTCTAATCTTATCTCCAGAGATCGATCTTGCCACGTGACCTCCGTCAAGCATACCAGTTGGAAGCAAATTTAACATGGTAACAATCATCCCTATCATTCCTGCAAACGCCACCGGATGCAAAATAATAATGTTTCCAGGTTTGGATATTCCTAGATAACCCAATGAAGTTATTGCAAGCTGGAAAAAGAACGGAACGGGCATAAAAGGTCCTACCGGAAGAGCATACGTTGTAGGGGAAAGTACGAGAC
>JACAEL010000113.1 GCA_013388835.1 Candidatus Thorarchaeota archaeon
CTCTTGCTCTGCGCGACGGTGAACACCAGCGACGTGTGCATAGGTTCTCCTTTTGCGTCGTGACCTCCCCGCCTTGCTCCTCAGCCTACGGGAACTGCGTCCCCTTCCGCGCCAGCCGCAACACCTCCATGGTGTTGCGCACGCTTTCCGGGGTGACGAACAGCGGCTTGCCCTTGCGGAGAGAGTCGTAGAGGTAGTCGTAGTAGTTCTTCGGCGACGCGCCCACCGAGGGCATGGTTTCTTCAACGAACGCGATCTTCTCCCCGAACCCGTACTTCCGCTCGGCCACCACGTGGCTGTCAATCGGCTTCACGGTTGGCAATCTCTTCAGTTCGGTGTATCGCAGGTGTGAGGTCTGGCCATCTGACACCAGCGTCCCCCGGGAGCCCATCACCACCCAGGCGGGCAGGGGCTGCGCGCACACCATGGTGCTCTCCACCTCCACCACCATGCCGTTCTCCCCCCGCACCACCACCTTCACGTGGTCCTCACATCCCCGGGGTTGATGATCTGCTGGAGGTCGCCGAAGGCGGCTTGGGGGGGCGAGCCAAGAAGCTGTACCACCTGGTCAATCATGTGCACCGCGGTGTTGTTGAGCTGCCCGCCGCCGTACTTGCGCAGGGTCTGCCAGTCGCGCCGGCGGTGGAAGCCGTACCCGCCCCGCCGCACGAAGAACACCTTGCCCAGCTTCCCGCTCTTGATCACCTCCTGAATGTGCAGGTAATCCTGCGCAAAGCGAGCGCTCTGATGAATAGTGAGCAGGCGTCCGGTTTCCCTGGCCACCGCTATCATGCGATCCACGTCGCGAAGGTTGGTGGCCATCGGCTTCTCCACCAGCACGTGCTTGCCGGCCCGCATCGCGGCGATGGACTGGGGGGCGTGATCGTGCGACTGGGTGGCGATCACCACCAGCTCGCAGTCCGACTCCCGCAGGAACCGCCTCCAGTCCCGCCAGGTGTGGCACCCGAACTCTGCCTTCGCCTCCGCCAGACGAGCCGGCTCCAGGTCTACCACATCGCTGATCGCAAAGTCTTTCCTCCCTCGCATAGCTGCTACGTGGATATCCCAACCCGCTCGACCCAGACC
>JACAEL010000114.1 GCA_013388835.1 Candidatus Thorarchaeota archaeon
ACTCCCAGGTGTTCGACATCATCCGCGGGCTGAAGCCGTCGGGCCGGGGCGAGCTGGAGATCACTGACGTGAACAACGCCTACATCGCCCAGGGGACCATGAGCTACGAGATCCTGGACGGCTGGTGGACCGATGCGGGCACCTTTGAGTCGCTGCACCGGGCCAGCAACCTGGTGGCCACGGGCGGCGCGAATCACCTGGATGGCGAATCGCCGGCCATGCTCTTGGAGGCGGCGGCGGGATGAGCACCTGGCTGGTCACCGGGGCGGCGGGCTTCATCGGCAGCAACTTCGTGCGCCAGCTTCTGGAGGAGGAGCCCGGGGCGATGGTGATCGGCTTTGATGCCCTGAGCTATGCCGGGAACCTTGAGAATCTGGAGGATTGCCAGGCCTGCGGGCGGTTCCGCTTCGTGCGCGGGGACATCTGCGACCCGCAGGCGGTGAGGGAGGTACTGGGCGACGGGGTGGAGGTGCTGGTCAACTTCGCCGCCGAGACCCACGTGGACCGCAGCATCATGGGCTGCGGGGAGTTTATCCGCACCAACGTGCAGGGCGTACAGGTGCTGCTGGACGAGACCCGCCGCGGCGAGGTGGGGCGTTTCGTGCAGGTTTCGACCGACGAGGTCTACGGCTCGCTGGGGCCGACGGGCAAGTTCAGCGAGACTGGCCCTCGGCGGCCGAACAGCCCGTACAGCGCCTCCAAAGCGGCGGCGGACATGCTGGTACTGGCCTACCACCACACCTATGGGTTGCCGGGGGTGGTCACGTGTTGCTCGAACAACTACGGGCCTTACCAGTTCCCTGAGAAGCTGATTCCGCTGTTCATCACCAACCTGCTGGAAGGCCGCAAGGTCCCGCTCTACGGGGACGGTCTGAACATCCGCGACTGGATACACGTCAGCGACCACTGCCGGGCGATCCGGTTGGTGGCGCGGCGTGGGCGTCCTGGCGAGGTCTACAACGTCGGGGGCAACAACGAGCGCAGCAACCTGGAGATCACCCGGCTGCTGCTGGAGCTGCTGGGCCAGGACGAATCCATGATTCAGCCGGTGCCCGACCGTCCGGGTCACGACCGCCGCTACGCGGTGGACACGGGCAAGATCGAGGGCGAGCTGGGCTGGCGGCCGCGGGTCCAGTTCGAGGCCGGACTGGCCGAGACGGTGGCCTGGTACCAGGCCAACCAAGGCTGGTGGCGGCGGGTCAAGAACAAGGAATACCTGGCCTACTACGCCCGGCAGTATGCCCACGCCTGAGAGCATCTGCGTGGTCGGGGCCGCGGGCATGTTGGGCCGCGAGTTGGTCCGGCTGTGCGGTCGGCAACTGCCGATGGTGACCCTGCACGCGGTGGACCTGCCCGCGGTGGACATCAGCGATGCGGCGGCGACGGACGGGCTGATCGGCCGGCTGGCCCCGACGCTGGTGATCAACGCCGCCGCCTACACCGACGTGGACGGATGCGAGCGTCACCAGGAGCTGGCCTGGGCGGTCAACGCCGAGGGGCCGGGCAACCTGGCCCGAAGCTGCCTGGAGCACGGTGCCCGCCTGGTACAGGTGAGCACGGATTTCGTCTTTGATGGCCGCAAGCGGGTGCCCTACGTACCCGGGGACGCGATCAACCCGCTCAGCGTCTACGGGCGAAGCAAGGCCGAAGGTGAGCGCCGGGTGCGTGAGGCCCTTGGCGATCATGTGATTGTGCGTACGAGCTGGCTGTTCGCGGCCCAGGGCCGCAACTTCGTACGGACGATCCTGGGGCTGGCGGCCCGGGACGACGAGCTGCGGGTGGTG
>JACAEL010000115.1 GCA_013388835.1 Candidatus Thorarchaeota archaeon
ATCGAAAAACTGGTTGACAGGTTTGCGCGAATCTACGTTCCCATAGTCATAGCACTCGCTGTTTTTACAGCAATAGCTGTACCTCAAATTCTCGGCGGGTCTTTCCAAACGTGGATTTATCGCTCGCTGATACTCTTGGTGATTTCATGCCCGAGCGCCTTCATAGTTTCTGTTCCAGCAACAATCTTTACAGCCGTGACGGTTGCAGCCCGAAGAGGAGTAATTATCAAGGGTGGAGTCTACGTTGAGAAACTGGCTAGAGTCAAGAAAGTCATTTTTGACAAAACGGGTACTCTAACGTTAGGTAAGCCAGAGGTTCACGAGATTAAGTCTGTCGGGAAGTCCACTGAGCAGGCCTTGATGTATGCCGCTGCATTGGATCAGTTCTCTAATCATCCCATTGCTCAAGCCATAGTAAAGAGGGTAGCGGAAAAAAATTTGGATATTAGCAAGCTTAAGGTTACTGATGTGACAGAAGTTCCAGGTAAAGGTATCGTGGGGTATGTCGATGGAAATCATGTTGCTGTTGGTAACATGGAGTTGATGAAGGAGTACGCTTGTGACTGCAGGCAGATAGAGGGAGTTTATGAAAATGAGAAGCACACTTCGGTTTGTGTTTCTGTTGAAAAGATGGGTACTGCCTCTGTCTGCGTTATTGATGATGTTAGGAAGGACGCGATTCAAGCAGTTAACGCTTTAAAAAAGGCAAGGATCAGCACAGCCATGTTGACTGGAGACAAACGGGAGATTGCTGAAGAAATTGCTGGAATCCTGAATGTTGACGAGGTGCATGCAGAGCTCTTTCCTGAGGACAAACTGGAAATAGTTGAGGAGATGAAGGGCAAAAATGGTTTAGTGGCGATGGTCGGAGACGGCGTTAACGATGCTCCTGCACTGGCAGCCTCAGATGTGGGCATCGCTATGGGTGGTGGAGGTGTGGACGTTGCGTTGGAGTCTGCGGATGTCGTGCTGGTTAAGGATGAGTTGGCGCAAATACCCTATCTAGTCAAATTAAGCGGTAAGACGATGGAAGTCGCAAAGCAGAACATAGCCGCATCCCTAATTGTAAAGATACTATTAGGTGCGCTTGGAATAATGGGCTTTATTCCACTCTGGTTCACAGTAGCTTCAGGCGATGACGGCGTAACCATGCTGTTGCTTCTAAACACATTGCGCTTAACAAAGGCAAAACTGTAGAGAGGAGAAAAGTTAGCTGAAAAATGAGGAAACGAGCTTAGACAAGCCTGAAGGCTTCTTGTGATATGGAACCTCGCGGAACGTGTGCTTATTTCTTTTTGAAGAAAAGCCAGTTTTTCTGATCCTTAAACCTCACAAGCACATAAACGCCCTTCAGCTTATTGCCGTCAATTTCTACAATGAGCTTGTCTTCTTTCTGATCTATCATCCTATACGTGCCTTTATCCCAGATTTCCACTGTACCGGCACCATATTCGCCTTCGGGAATCGTGCCTTCAAAATTTGCATATTCAATTGGATGGTCTTCCACC
>JACAEL010000116.1 GCA_013388835.1 Candidatus Thorarchaeota archaeon
CCGTAATAGCGTCAGGAGTATCATTCACCTTCCTCCCATCTATCCAACAGTTAAATATTAAACTGTCTTCGCAACCCGTAAAATCCACATTTGCCAATGTTGCACCCCAAATTTTGCAGTTCCGAATCTGATGCACTGGAACCCTGCTTGGAGTACGCATGGCGTTTATACATTTTTCAGCCAAGCCGTTGCCGTTGATGAATAAACCATCAAAATGCGCATACCTAGTGCTGGAAATGTCAAAAATCTCCGACATCGGCTCAGTAGCAACTATTTCCGCTCCGTCGCCTATCAAGTAAAAGTCTTCCATCGGCGGCTTTATTGGCTGTGTGACATTGAACCTTTGCTTTCTCAAATATATGCACGAAAATCCCGAGTCAAACGCATCCTGTATGCTCTTATAGCTTTCCTCAGCTCCAACAACAACCTCTGCCGTTAAAGAATTGTTTATGGAAAAATCGCCGTATTGTTCAAAACCTTTCTCTATCCAATCCTCAAAATCTTCGAGATTTGCTGCTTCATTATTTGACGTATTGCCGCCGGTAACGGAGTTGTGCACGGGCGGAGAACGATCAGAAATCACCAGTATCAGGAGTAGAGAAAATGCCAAAAGCACTATGATATCCCGTCTTGTCCAGCGGCGCTTCTTCGTCAAAGCCTTCTCCCAGAAAACACGATTCCGCAGATTATTTCAACGATATTTCTCCCAATGATATATGGTCGAAGAACAAACCAGCACCAAAAATCTTAATCCTTCTCCACTATAATTCCACATTGGTGAATCCTGTGTCTGTTACTCTTCGTGATGCTCAGCATCTTTGTTGGAAAAACTTTAGGAAAATTAACGAAAAACTCGACCGGAAGAGAGGCAAAGGCTGGATACCGTTTGTGATGGTTACAGATTTGTTGGAAGAGGCTGGAGAAGTAGCCGCTGCAGTCAAGGACTGGAAGGTTTCATACTTCCTGAAAAACCCAAATCAAAGGAGATGCTAGCCACCGAACTGTCATACATGCTTTATATAATCTTCGTTTTAGCAGAACACTATGGCATAGAATTGGAAGAGTCATTTCTTCAAACGATGAACGACTACCTCTCAAGATTCATCAGATAATATCAATAAACCTATTTTCTACTTGATGCAGAG
>JACAEL010000117.1 GCA_013388835.1 Candidatus Thorarchaeota archaeon
CAGAAGAACCGATAACATTACAGACTTCTTTCAGTATACCGTCTCGAATCTGAGGTTTTAGATTTTCAAAGTGCCCTTTTCCTCTCCTTATTTCAGTAGCATGGAAAGCAATAGGATAAGAAATCCCCGGAAAGTATTTACTCTGGATATTATCAAGCTCATTGTTCAATTTCCAAATTTGGCCTTCATGTATCGCTATCCCAGCGAGAACGTAGTTTTTTTGAAATTGCCATCCGTTTGGATCACCAGACTCATCAAGATAAAGAATATACATAAAACTCTAAATGAATTTATGTCATATATAAAAGAACATGCTGGACGACCAGGTACAAGAATACTCTTGTAACGAACCGCACGGACGGCCCTCCCAGTCGCAATTATTATTATAATAGTTCCACGATTTATATTTTGCGTCTTTGAGATCATTGAATTCTTGCGGCATATTGCTTGACATACCATAAAATGCATACAGATCGGTGTATCCTATTGTATGCTTGTTAGAGATATGCGATGCAAATATTGCGGTTCTTTCGGAATCACAGCTTAGATTTGCAACACTCAAAAACCAAAATCAGACAAGTGCCGGATGCAAGATCCGGTCTAGAATAAGGTTCCTAAAAGCTCATTTATTGATGGAATTGCTAAGAATATGCGGACATAAATCGCAGCAGCCAAGATTCCAATGGTTATGGCTAGTAACGCTAAATCGCCCCGATGTATCTTGAGCACATATAGATTTGTGCGTTTTTTGGTTGCTCCCCATGCGCGGGATTCCATGGCTTCTGCCAGTTCCAAGCTTCTGCGAATTGCGCTAACAATTAAAGGTATTAGAATCGGAATGTAGTTTCTTATCTTCTTCAAAAAGTTTCCACGCTCAAGCTCCAAACCTCTAGCTTTTTGGGCATCCATAATCGTTTGCGCCTCTTCAGCTAGAACTGGGACAAAACGCACGGCGGTTGTAAAAGCGAAGCAGAACTCGTACGGCACGCCCGTCTGCTCCAAGGCTAAGCCCAGATGATCTGGAGAGGTTGTTAAGAAGAAAATTGAAAAGGATTCCACAAGCACAATGAAACGCAAAGTCATGGCAGCAGCGCTTTCTAAGCTTCTTGACAGGTTCTGATAGCCTGTTCCGATGAAGACAAAGATGAAGTTGGTCACAAAGATTATTACAGCTAGAAACGTTGCTCCACGCATTGAACGAAGCCACTCCCTTTTGACGCCAGCCAAAACAACAAACGGAATCTGCATCACAAAAAGCACCATCAAAGGCAACAGTTCCCAAAAAAGTATAGCAAGCGTAAAAATGGCGCACACGTAGACAAATTTTATTCTTGGGTCTAAGTTATGAATGGGAGAATAG
>JACAEL010000118.1 GCA_013388835.1 Candidatus Thorarchaeota archaeon
CGCTTTGCTGCAGACATATGGGTCTAAAGGAGTTTGAGATTATGGAGTTGAAAGGTAGTCGTACTGAGAAGAATTTGTTGGCGGCGTTTGCTGGCGAATCACAAGCTAGAACGCTGTACACGTTTTTTGCAAGTGCCGCTAAAGCTGAGGGTTATGAGCAGATAGCAGCGATTTTTCAAGAGACAGCGGATAACGAGAAGGAGCATGCTGAGCTTTTCTTTAGGCATTTGAAAGGCGGACTAGTGGAAATTACTGCCACATACCCCGCAGGTGTTATTGGGTCTACGGCGGAGAATTTGTTAGCTGCGGCTGAAGGCGAAAAGCTAGAGTGGGGCACGCTCTACCCGAATTCTGCAGAAGTTGCTGAACAAGAAGGATTTGCGGATGTTGCCAGAACTTTTCGTATGGTCGCCAAGGTAGAGGCATATCATGAAAGGCGCTATAGGAAGCTGTTGGCGAATGTTGAGCAAGGCATAGTGTTCAAAAAAGACAAGCCTGTAATGTGGAAGTGCAGAAACTGCGGTTACGTTTTTGAAGGAAAAGAAGTGCCGGAAAAATGCCCAGTGTGCAGTCATGCAAGAAGTTATTTTGAACTATGGTGCGAAAACTACTGAAAACCAATTCTGTCTACTATATTCTGGTGTAGTTCGTTCCTGTTCTTGTCTGTGACTTCTATTATTTCTGCGTCTTCTCTCTTTTTCACTTCGTCTATAAGCCTGTCCCTTGCCTTCCAATGGACAACACCGACAATAAGCTTCTCACTACCAACCGCCTTCCTAACAGCTTCTTTAAACTTCTCCGAAAACAGTTACATGGGACCGATCTCGTCTATCGCCACTACATCACTGCTTGCGACAGCGTTAGCTATGGCTTCCGCACCTATACTGTTGAGGTCTTCCAGATTAACTCGATATTTGCCGACTTGTGGACCGCTTGGCTGATTGACGTGCGCAAGCCACCCGCGCCTACCGCTAGCTAAATCCAATATTTCAAAACCAACACGGGTTCCACCAGACCGAACTTCACGGCTGATCATTCCGCCTACGCTGTAGCCTTTAGCTTTTAAAGCCTCAACAACCCTCAGCAAAACCGTGGTTTTTCCAACGCCTGGATTGCCTGTTAAAAGTAATATGCGCTTATTCAACTGTTCTCCCTTAACATGGTTTAGGTATTGCCTTAATTAATGGTTCGCCAATAATCAACATTGGAGCAAAGCTAGAACATGGAAAAACGATTCGACATAGGTTTTCCAACGGAAATCGTGGCAGAAGGGAAAGCCAAAATACTGGTTCCAAAACTGGCAGCCTTTGTAAAATCGCCCTCAGATTATGCGCCTTCTAAAGCCCCTGTCTTCTACAATCCTGTCATGCGATTAAATCGTGAAATAGCAGTTTTAGCAGTGCAAACCTACCAAAAAATTGTGAATCGTGAAATCTCTGTGTGCGAGCCCTTAGCGGGTTGTGGAGTCAGGGGAATTCGCTTGGCAACAGAAGTCGAAGGCGTCAAAAAGGTCGTAATAGGTGACATCAACGAAAAAGCCACAGAACTTGCCAAGCATAATGTCCAAATGAATCACTTAAGCAGACGCATAACCGTAAAACATGAAGATGCAAACTTGCTTTTAGCGCGCTATGGCGCACCGCACAAGCGTTTCGACG
>JACAEL010000119.1 GCA_013388835.1 Candidatus Thorarchaeota archaeon
CAGATCGGCGTCGGGCGTGCCGTGCCGATAACTTGCACCTATCCACTGTTTAGCATTTTATGGGCGATTCTGTTTGGACAGGGGCCAGTCACTGTGCAAGCGGTTTTTGGAGCGGTTGCAATAGTTATTGGAATATGGCTTCTGAGTCAAAGCAAAGCAACGCATAATGTCCATGAGGAACGCAACACTGCTATCAGAGGTATTGCCTTGTCTATGGCGACTGCTATTGTTTGGTCTGTAAGCATAAGCATGATCGGCATGGCAGTGGAAGAGTCGCCGAATTTTGATTACGCATTGACGATTAACGCCTTAAGGTTGGCTGCGATAGCTGTTTCAGTTTTGCTTCTTGCGCCAGTGATCGACAGAAACCGTGGCTTCTTGAAAATGCCGAGAAAAGCGTTGATTGCTCTAATCTCTGGAGGTATTGTGGCACTAGCGTTGGGATGGTTTTTGCTAACATACAGTTTCATAAATACTGCGGTATCACAGGCGGTTCCGATATCTTCGACAACGCCTCTATTCTCAACTTTGGTTGCGCTTCTTTTTCTAAATGAGAAAATAACCGTGAAAAACGCAGTAGGTTCCATAATAATTGTGATTGGAATTTTCATAATCTTTGTGGCGTGATTTCATTGTTCGATCAAGCAGGGCATAGGAGCGGTATAGTTTTATAGTGCGTAATGTTCTAAGGGGGGATTTGCAGACAGGAACGGTTGTGTTTACATGTCGGTGTCTCCGAGCCTTCGCGAGGTTCTGGCAAGAAGAATCGCTGGCGAAATAATACTTTCAAGCAAGCCTGGAGCAACCATGCGGAAGTGGCGTGAGCTTTTCGCAGTTTCTCAGATCAGCCTCTCAGACAAGATGATTGTTTCCTCGTCAGTCATAAGCGACTACGAAAGCGGAAGACGCAAAAGCCCAGGGACACGGTTTGTGCGAAGGTTTGTCTGGGCTTTGCTGAAAATTGATGATGAACGTGGAGGGCGTTTTATTCGTGAGTTTGCCAAGCTTACGGGCTCGCCGAGCAACGCCAAAATAGATTTGCGTGAGTTTCCCATACCCGTCAGGGTTGAGTATTTGTGCAAAGCCATACGTGGCGAAGTTATGGCGTGTTCAAGTCAGTATGTTAAGGAAGTTTTGGGCTACACGGTTGTGGATAGTAAACGGGCTGTTGAGACGCTTTCAGGGTTGGAGTTTTCGCAGCTTTTTGGAGTAACTACCGAAAGAGCGTTGATTTTTACGCATGTTGAGAATGGGATTTCTCCCATGCTTATCGTGCGCATGAGCAATCTAAAGCCAAAAGTGGTGGTTTTTCACGGCACACGCCCAGACGAGAACTCGATAAAGTTGGCAGAGTATGACCGCATTCCACTTTTATATTCTAGTTTGCCAAGCGTAGAGCTGCTTGTAAAATCCTTGAGGAAACTGTACCGCATCGCCTTGCGCCGAAAACTTGGCAGGCCAGTCCGTCCACCGCCAAAAA
>JACAEL010000120.1 GCA_013388835.1 Candidatus Thorarchaeota archaeon
CATTTCTCATGAGAAAAGCATCTCTAAAGCTTCCATTCCTACTTCTGATATTTGCCGTTTTATTTGCGTTTTTGCATTCACCGATCTGCGTCAGTTCGAAAAGTTATGTCAGTTCTTATCAGCTTCTAGATAAGCCAGATGGGTCAAAATACTATAGGCTAAATGTCACAGTTCAGCAGTCTCTATATGAGTATTACGCCGAAAAAAGTCATACGCTATACTCAGAGAATGATTTCGCCAAGTTTGTAACGCCCCATGCTTTGAAGCCCATAGCTGACAGCCTCTGGAAAGTTTACTCAGACGACGAGGATTTTGTGAATGGAGCCTTAATGATTGTGCATCAGATACCCTACAAAGAGATTACGCCAGCTAAATATCCTGTGGAGACAATAATTGAAAACATCGGAGATTGCGATCTTTTTTCTTACATTGCTGCTTCCATCATAAAGGCTGGCGGTCTTGATGTCCTGCTTCTTTACTATGAAAGCGAGGCTCACATGAATATTGCTGTGCGTCTCTCGCATGTTCCACATGACGTACGGGGTCAAGCCTGCTTTGTAATGTATAATGATGCTTATTATTATATGGCTGAATGCACGAATGTTGGAGAATGGCAGGCTTCGTGGAGAGTCGGCGAATGCCCAACAGATTTGAAATATGCCTCTGCACAAAAGATAACTCTTGAAAACTGTGAGCAGTGGGCTCCTGGACAGGTTTCCGCGAGCTATGAAGCTCTAAAATCTTCGGCAATATCGCTGGATGTTTCATCCGCTTATCTCATACAAGAGAGTACCCTCACAATTTCGGGACAGCTTTCGCCATCGCTGCAAAACGAGAACGTCACAATCTATGCTAAAATAAACAATTTGCCGTGGATGGTTTTGGTCACTGTTGTGACGGATTCTGATGGGCGTTTTACGTATGTCTGGACTGTGAATTCTTCAGGTATATGCTCAATTCGTGCAAGCTGGTACGGAAATGACAATTACGCTGGAGCAGACAGCCCAACTCGAACTATAACAATCCTATCCCTGTTCTTCGTTCTGTTGTTGGCTGCGGTTATTGCTTTGGTTTGCGTTGGCATAGGAGTTCTCTTATGGTCACGGCAATCTCAACGTGAAATCCAAGAACCACAGCAA
>JACAEL010000121.1 GCA_013388835.1 Candidatus Thorarchaeota archaeon
CAGCAAGGTCATCCTGCGCCCGCACCAGATGCGTGCGGTTGAACGGGTTGTCCGGCGAGCGGAGGAAACGGATAAACGCCGCGGCCTGATCTGGCACACACAGGGTTCCGGAAAGACCTACACGATGATCGTCGCCGCCAAGCAGATCATCGAGAACCCGAACTTCGAAAACCCCACGGTGCTCATGCTGGTTGACCGCAACGAACTTGAGGCTCAACTGTTTCGTAACCTCGCCGAGTGCGGGATCACCCACTGCGAAGTGGCCGCCTCGAAGCGCCATTTGCAGGAGCTGCTGGCCTCCGACCGGCGCGGCCTCATCGTGAGCATGGTGCACAAGTTCGACGACATCCCGGCGGACATCAACACGCGGGACAGCATCTTCGTGCTGGTGGACGAGGCCCACCGCACCACCGGCGGCGACCTGGGCAACTACCTCATGGGCGCGCTGCCGAATGCGACCTACATCGGCTTCACCGGCACCCCGATAGACAAGACGGCCTACGGCAGAGGCACCTTCAAGGTCTTCGGCACCGATGACCCCCAGGGCTACCTGGACAAGTATGGGATTGCAGAGTCCATCGAGGACGGCACCACCGTGCCCCTGCACTACACCCTCGCCCCCAATGACCTGCGGGTGGACCGGGAGACCCTGGAGCGCGAGTTCCTCAGCCTGGCCGAGGCCGAGGGCGTGAGCGACATCGAGGAACTGAACAAGATTCTGGAGAGGGCGGTCACGCTTCGCACCATGCTCAAGAAGCCCGAGCGGGTGGCGCGGGTAGCGCAGTATGTGGCCGAACACTTCCAGGAGTTCATCGAGCCGATGGGCTACAAGGCATTCCTGGTGGCCGTTGACCGGGAGGCGTGCGCCCTCTACAAGGATGCGCTTGACCAGCACCTGCCGCCGGAATACTCCCGCGTCGTTTACAGCCCCTTCCATCACGACAAACCCGAACTTCGGCGTTACCACCTTTCCGACGACGAGGAGAAGCGTGTCCGCCGGGCTTTCCGCAGGCCGGATGAACTGCCCAAGATTCTGATCGTCACCGAGAAGCTGCTGACCGGCTTCGACGCACCCATTCTCTACTGCATGTATCTCGACAAGCCGATGCGCGATCATGTGCTGCTCCAGGCTATCGCCCGCGTCAACCGTCCGTATGAGGACGAAGAGGGGCGACGCAAGCCCGCCGGGTTCGTGCTCGACTTCGTCGGCATCTTCG
>JACAEL010000122.1 GCA_013388835.1 Candidatus Thorarchaeota archaeon
AATCACCCCAGTTTTTTCAACCGCCCGAAGCATGACTTTTGCTTCCTCTACGTTGCGGGCTAGGGGCTTTTCGCATATCACATGCTTTCCGTTTTCAGTAGCTGACATAACTGCCTTTTTGTGGAGGAAATTGGGTATCCCTATATCCACAACGTCCACTTTAGGGTCTTTGCAAAGTTTTTCTATGAAGTTTTCGCCTGAGTATGTGCTTTTTATTCCAAAACTATTGGCAAACTCTTTAACAGCTTCTTTTGTGCGTCCTCCGACGGCTACAATGTTTGCCTCTGGAATTTCCTTGTAAGAAGGCATGTGAAATTCTCTCTGGACAAAACCGTAGCCCAATAAACCAATGTTTAGTTTTTTCATAATTCACTTTCCGAAAATAGGTTATTTTCTGGGGTCATTTTAAAATTTTCTGTTCACGATATTAGCGCATCCAAATATTTCTTTCCAGAGAGCAATCCCTCTATGCCTTTTAGGAAGGGATCTTCATGTTCAATGCTTAGGACATAATCGTAGCCCTTTTCTTTTAATGTCGCTATGAAATTTTGCCAGTCTATCACTCCTTGTCCAGGTATTCTGTATCGCCACCATCCGCTGCCGATTATGCCAACCTCACTTAGTCTAGCGGGTAGTATTTCTGTGTCCTTTGCGTGTGTATGATAGATTCTGTCTCCAAACTTTCGTGTCGACTCTATATAGTCTATTTTTTGCCAAACTAAATGCGAAGGATCTAGGTTAAGACCAAAAGCTTTTGATGGGATTATTTTAAACATTTTCTCCCAGATTTCCGGAGAATAGGCAATGTTTCCCGGAACATATGGAGCTTGCCATCCGATCATAGGGCAGTTCTCAACCGCAATTTTAACCCCATGCGCTTCTGCATAATCCACCAGCGGAGGAAACACTTCAGCAAACACGTTAAGCACTTCGTCTAATGCTGCGGGAAAGCCGCCAACAAACGTGCAGACAACACTCACATCTAACGTTGCAGATGCTTCGATCATCCTTCTGACTGCCGCATGGTTTTTCTCCCTCTCCTTAACATTAGAAGCTAAATTGTTCGGATAGTATGCCAGACCAGAAATGGCAATGCCACTTTCAGAGAGCAACTTCTTTATGCCGCCGGTTTCGCCTTTAAGAATTTTTTCTGGATCAATATGCTTGCTTTTAGGGCTGGCATCGGCCTCTAATGCCTCAAACTCATTCTTAGACGCCCAAGAAACCAACTTTTCAAAGTCCAACTCGCCTAAAATCTTCGTTAGAAATCCTATTTTCAAAATTCAATAGCACATCCTAGTCACGCTTCTAGGATCAGTTAAGATGCTAGGTATTTATGTTCTTTTTATGTTCGAGATATCCCAATGCAAAACAAAGGAGGCTGGAGGGGAAGAAGAGATCAACAAGTGGCTGCATCATGGTTATTACCCTGCTTAAACTGCTACTCC
>JACAEL010000123.1 GCA_013388835.1 Candidatus Thorarchaeota archaeon
CCATAAAGCTCACCATAATAGTCAATTATCGAATCCTGCGTCCAATAGAGTATCCTCTCAGCCTCAAGAGCAGGCGTATAATAGCAGCTATCCACATGCACAAAAGGCTCAAGCTGCGCTATGCCGAACAACTCTCTCAGCGCAGAATACCGCTCCCTAATCAAAAGAGAAAGAACAGCAACCTTAAACTCCTGAAGACTCTCAGCTTGATTTCTTAACTCCACAAACAAGTTACCATAAGTATACCCTTCCTCAACACGACGCACAAGATCAAGACCCTCAAGCAACTTCAGATACCTTCTTATCTTCTCACTTTCCCTATCAGGACGCGACTCCAACTCACTTTCCAAAATCACTTGTTTCTGCGACAAATTCGAAATAATCATACCAACCTTAGCCAAAACCCACTGCGCCTCATTAATACGAGCCAAATTATCCGAAGAAGCCCTCACTATAATCCTCTCAGCACGCTCTTGCCACATGTTCAAAAAAGAAGATAAATTCTTAACACATTCGTCTCTTGAAGTAGCCTCAACAGCAAGATTTTCACCCAGACGAACAGTACCCAATCTTCTCAGTGAAAGAAACCTTAACATCTTCTCACTTGGAGAACGATCATCATGAATTATTCTCGGGTAGTCAGATTGAAGCTCAGCTACCCATGTCTTCGTTTTTTCATCGAACCGTGCTTCCCCAACGGAGATTAGGTTCCCGTAATTCTGAAACACGTACTTGCGGATTTCTTGTGCAACATTCATTGTCAACTTGGTTCCTCTCCCGATTTAGCTTTCCTTCGCCTCTTCCTCAAAGAATTCATCCAACATTCTTCTCTTACCTATTTTAACCTTTATCAGAATCCTGTCAAGCTTCTCCCATCTTGACATAAACGATCCAATTTCCTCTTCTTTCTCACCAAAAATTGGGTCATTATAGTATATTAAGTGTTTGTCTCTATCCAAACCTGACACTACAACAGCATGAGCACACCTATGAACACCATTCGACAACTCAACCCACGCAATCACAGGTCTCTTTTCATCAATCTCTTTCTCAATTTCAGCCAGACTATGCGGCTTCAAATCAACATCAAATTCTATCGACGGAACTGCTTTTAGAACATGCTTATCATCATTCAGGTTTCTTACCTTCTCAGGAAGAGTACCATCAGCCTTAGTCTCCACTATCTCCGCAATGTCCGAAACATCAAGATTAGGCGCTCTACCTTCAAAATTAGCCCCAACATAATCAAAAATCATCTTAATACATCTGGGAACACATGAATATCCATCTGTCTGCAGAGGAAGAACTAAGGGTACATTCAATTTGCTCGTTGCAGTACTCTCCAGTTGATCCTGCACATTTCTATGACTGGATGCCGTATATCAGCCTAACGCATTTAACTCTATGCCAATGTTTCACACTTTCCTAAATAATATGAGAACAATTCGACGAGAAATAATTGCAACCTAAGACAATTGAATTAATCCTTTAACAGCAACATTGTTGAGTAGAAGCTATCCATACCCCTCTATCGTTCTGTAGACCCCCTACGTTTTTCACTAAATGGCAAAACCTAAGCCCTACCCTATCTCTTCTATACCCCCTCCCCCTACGTTTTTTTGCGTCACACCACATGGTGACTTTAGCAGGAGCAAGTCTTTATTTTTGAACCGCAATTCATTAATTAAGTATCCGAAACCGTGGACTCACAATGAAGAAGTGCATCGTCAGAGTTGTTCTAAGCCCTCAGCACAAAGAGATATTGGATAACATCTGTAGAAAGCTCGGGCAAAGCGAAAGTGAAACCCTTCGCATGGCGTTTTTGCAATATGCTGAAAAGCTGAGTCTGATAACGGAAAGGGTTCATAAGCAAAAATGGTTATGGCGAAAAGCTTTGATTCATTTTTGCTGCGAATGCAG
>JACAEL010000124.1 GCA_013388835.1 Candidatus Thorarchaeota archaeon
GGTCATGACTTCGCAGGACGGCTTCCCCGCCGGAACGCTGGTCAGCTTCGGGGTGGGCACCGACGGGGTCATCACCGGGGCGTTCAGCAACGGCCTGACCCGACCGCTGGGTCAGGTGGCACTGGCCACCTTCACCAACCCCGAGGGTCTGGTAGGGGGGGTGAACAACCTGTTCCACGTCGGCCCCAATTCCGGCCAGCCGGTGATAACCGCCCCCGAGACCCTGGGAGCGGGGCGGGTACTGGGCGGCTCGCTGGAGCTGAGCAACGTGGACCTGACCCGCGAGTTTATCGGACTTATCACCGCGACCACCGGTTTTTCGGCGGCCGGACGGGTGATCTCCACCTCCAACGATCTGCTCAATGAATTGCTCACCATAGCCCGATAAACAAGAGTACGCGGGCCTCGACCGGCCGGTACCCGAGGTGCGCCCGGCAGGCCCCCGGGGCCGGCCTAAGGTTCGCGCGCGCACGAGGCCGCCATGATTACCCTGACGCGGTTGAACGGCAGCCGGTTTGTGGTCAACGCCGACCTGATCCGCACCATTGAGGAGCGGCCCGACACCACCATCGTGCTGGTCAATGGTGAAACGCTGATCGTCAAGGAGAAGCTGTCGGAGGTGGTGGCCAAGGCCGTCGAGTATGGTCGGACCATCAGGGTGTTCCAGCCGTAGTGCCATGGGGCAGAGGTCCGAGGCGAGTCTACAGGCCATGCGGTTCGCTGATCTGAACCTTGATACCTGGCGGGACGATGAGAGCCCCACAAGGAGACGTAGGGGAGGGAAGCGGAGTGGTTGACCGGGCCACGGTTATCGGACTGACCTGCACCGTGGGCCTGCTGCTGTGGGCCATAGTGGCCAGCGCGGGCAGTGACGCGGGGGCCTTCTGGCAGATTTCATCTGTGGCCCTAGTGGTTGGCGGGGCGGCCTTGACCACGGCGGCCTGGTCCGCCGCCGAGAGTGACTGCCAACGCTTGTCGTTCATGCAGATGGGAATGGGGCCATAGATATGATTCGTAAGGGAGACATACTTGGCCACCTCATGGAACTTATTGACGTGGATGGTCGGGATGGGATTCTCCTGTCCGTCCACGGTCCCTTGCTGGATGGAGATGTACACCTAGCCCAGGTCCATGACGGTCGGGTTGGCGCCGAGGGTCTGCCACAACCAGATGTACAC
>JACAEL010000125.1 GCA_013388835.1 Candidatus Thorarchaeota archaeon
CGCTTAAGCTGTTCCTCATCAGTCCAGAGAGAAGCCGAAAACATGTTTGACACTCCATAACCCGGCGCATGATGAAGATCAAGGTTAACGTGAATCCCATACTTTTTGCACCATGCTATGCATCTGTCCACATACTTCAGCCTAGCTTCATCGTAAACTCCTGGAGCGTTGTCACTTTCGAAAAACATGTAGTCCACTGGCAAACGTATAAAATTGAACCCCCAGTCATTAACCAAACTCACATCTTTCTCGGTGTAAAACGTGTCAATGCGAGGCGGCTTCAAAGTAGACTGGGAAATCCAATTTCCAAAGTTGAATCCGTGCCAAAGTCGGTTCATGAATCCTATAATGGACAAACTTATTTATAAGAAATTAGTGATGACGTAGTAAAATGGAGGAACTAAACATGGTTTTTCCTGAAAAATTTCTGTGGGGTGTTGCTCTCAGCGGATTTCAATTTGAGATGGGCGATCCTGAAGGGAGAAATATAGACGCTAACACAGACTGGTACATGTGGGCACACGATTCTACTAACATAGAGAAAGGAATAGTAAGCGGTCATCTGCCAGAGAACGGTGTTGATTACTGGAACCGCTATAAAGCGGATCATAAGATAGCTAAGGACCTTGGTCTCAACGCCTACCGAATTGGAACAGAATGGAGCAGAATATTTCCCAAGAACACAAATAACGTAAATGTTGGAGTAGAAAGAGCCACTGACGGAAACATGAACAAAATAGAAGTAGACAATTCTGCCCTCGAAAAACTCGACAAAATCGCAGACAAAGAAGCGCTTAACCATTACAGAAAAATAATAGAAAATATACGCACTAGAAACTTCAAAGTATTCGTGTGTCTAAACCATTTCACCATTCCACTTTGGCTACACGACCCCATAACCGTCCGCGACACAAAACTTCGCAATGGTCCTAGAGGATGGGTTGACGAAAACACGGTAATCGAGTTCACCAAGTACGCGGCGTACATTGCATGGAAATTAGGCGACATTGTCGATTGCTGGGTCACCTTCAACGAACCCACAGTCATGATCGAAAGCTTCAGCGTCAGAATGTTTAAAAATTTTCCACCAGGCTTAGAAAATCTCGAAGCCTCTAGAAAAGTCCTTACACACATAGCTATTGCGCATGCACGAGCGTATGATGCAATAAAGAAGTGGGACAAAAACAAAGCAGATGAAGACAGCCTCTCACCGGCAGAGGTAGGGCTGATACACGTAGTAATCCCTGCAAAGCCTCTAGACCCCAAAAGAGAAAGCGATGTCAAGGCAGCCGAATTCTTCAGTCAAATGCACAATCACTGCTTAATACAAGCTTTCACCAGCGGCTGGCTGAATGATAATTTTGACGGAATAAAAAAGAGGGAAGAAATAAAAAGCTACTTGGGACGGCGACTAGATTGGC